>JADLDX010000675.1 GCA_020846515.1 Pirellulaceae bacterium | reverse complement strand
TCTTCGTCTCCGACAATCAAATCCGCGTCGCCATCGCGATCCCAATCGAAGGCCACCGGTACGATCATCTGCAGATCCATCACCAGCGGCTGGCCTGCGGCCGTCTTCAGCCGAACGCCGCGCGCATACTTGGGCTCTGTTCGCGAGCCAATATTCTCGAAGTAGGTAAAGCCGTCCAGGAACTCTCCGCACAGCAAGTCGAGATCAGCATCCCCGTCAAAGTCAACAAAATTCGGCGATGGGCAACCGAATACTTCCAGTATTCGATCACCCGCCATTAGTTTCACCGGTTCGGCGTACTTCGGCTGGCTGGTTGTTCCTAAGTTTCGATGCAGCAGCACAAAACCGTGCAGCGATCCATTGGTCCAACGTCCTTCGGCATTCCAAGCGTCATCCCAACCATAGTCGCTCCAGTCTTCGATGCCGACGATCAAGTCGAGAGCATTGTCGCCATCGTAATCCACATATCGCCATTGGTTATGCCGGACCTTCGGGCCCTTGGGCTGCGTGCCCTGTGGCTTGTAGAAATTTCCTTTTACGGAGAGCTCGATTTTCTTATCAGTGCCTTGCGTGACAAAGTCAGGATACTCCAAGCCGGGCGACATCACGCGCAGACCGCCGTCGACATAGCTGGGAGTGATGTAGTGCACCGTTTTGCTAATACGACGGCCAGGTTCGAAAACCGGGAATTTGTCGACGGACGAGCCGCGGTTTTCAAACAACCATACGCCATTGGAAGGCTTGTCAGGGCATGAAACCAGCAAGTCAAAATCACCATCGTTATCGACGTCCCAGGGCACCGGCCAGGCCCAAAGTCCGACACCTAAATCGACGGTCAGCCCCGGATGGTTGTAGGGCAACTGTGTCAACGACGCAGCCTGAGTCTGGGCAGTCGCTGGTTTCATGACGAGCACTACGAAGGGTAATGCGAAGTGCATTGCGACGAGGAGTGATAAAGGTCGTTTCATAATTGGCATTCTATGCGGAGCAACATCAGGCACTGCTGATGCTGGATAAACGATTAACAACGACAGCTGTCGAAGTTATACTTGCTTCACGGTCAATCTCCAATCGCTTTGTGTCGGAACGTCTATGCCCATTGAATTCGCTTGTGAAGAATGTCAAGCCGTGCTGCGCGTACCGGACGGCTCCAGTGGCAAGCGCTCGCGATGTCCAGCCTGTCAGCATGAGCAGCAAATTCCCTATATGGTATCGGCGGCCATTGAGTCGGCGGAGTCGCCCTCTGAATTGGCTGGTGGTGCAAGTGGCAGTTCGGCGGCGGGTTCCGAAGATGGTTCTCAGCTGAGCATACCTTGTCCCAAGTGTCGACATCATTTAGTCTGCTCGCCCGAGCTGCTGGGCACACGTGGGCAATGCAAGCAGTGTGCACATATCTTTACAATTGCAACGGAACCGACGGCGGTCGATGATCGAGCGCCATCGCTCGTGTTTCACTGTCCCGAGTGTCAGCAGTTGTTCGAAGGTCGCGAAGAGATGCGCAGCCGCAAGGGCAAGTGCCACGTCTGTCAGGCAGTGTTTTTCATCGAGCTGAAACCCGCTGGCCACTCAGCCTCTGCGCAACCACGTCCCGCACCATCGCAACCGGCGGCTCCCGCCGGATCGTCCAAGTTGCCAGTGCCTCACTCAGCGCCCAAGCCAGTGTCTAAGCCGGTGACAAAACCTGCGTCCCAGCCGGCAGCTCCAGTGGCGCCAGTCAGGCCAGCTACGGCTGCCAAGCCGCAGCGGCCGATTCGCTTTACATGCACGCACTGCCAGGGTGTGATGGAAGTGCCGGGATCAACGGCCGGCTTGCAGACGGAATGCCCTTATTGCCAGGTGGCCCAAACCATTCCGGCTCAGTCAAATGTGCCGCTCGAATTGCCGCCGGCCCCGAGCTACACGCCGCCGGCTCCTGCCCCTTCTCCGAGGTCACAATCCGCACCGCTGCATTCCGCGCCGCAGGGCGGATCAGGTGGTTACGCGGCGCAGCCACAGGCGGCAGCGGACGATTTATTCAGCGACTTGGGTAGTCCGATGACAAACCCTTATGCGCCGACGGCGACGGCCGGGCAATGGGCGATACCCACCGGCTCTGGTGCCGTGGTGCGTCGTGGACTCAGCATTGGCAACGCTTTGTCGTTGGGTTTTGAGTCGCTGTTTCCATCATGTCTCACGATTTATGTGAGCGTGCTGATCTTGGCTCTGGTGGGGTGGTTGATGGGTATTGCGCTGGGCAGTTTTCTGGAAACGCTACGTCCCATGGAGGCATCGCGCGGGACCAAAATTGCGTTCTTGATGACTGGGATGGGCGTTTATTTGTTTTTCAGCGTCTTGGTTAGCGCTTGGTTTATTGGTTCGGTATCGAACATGGCGCTGCGGGCGGTGCGGAAGCGGACTTTTAAGTTCGGCGAGTCGCTCAACCCGGGAAACGCGTATGGGACGGCCTGTTTGATCGGAGCTGGGCATACCCTGTTGGGGTTGGTGGCCAACATTCCGTTGTTTCTACGGATATGGGACCCCAGCCTGCCGCCGATGGCACCGGCTCAGGTGTTGCCATTAACTCTGTGCGTATTGGTGGCCATGTTCCTGTTTGTAACGATCACGTCGCTGGCCTGTTTTGGGGCTTTGGATGGCGAGGGGCCGGTGGATTCGCTCGCTTCATCGGCTGGTCGGGTGTTTCGAAATTTGCCGACCATGTTGGTGGTCAAGACTGTCAT
The DNA here is from genome assembly GCA_020846515.1 of Pirellulaceae bacterium. Classification (GTDB taxonomy): domain Bacteria; phylum Planctomycetota; class Planctomycetia; order Pirellulales; family Pirellulaceae; genus Aureliella. Next base: position 8,259 of record JADLDX010000675.1, on the reverse strand, counting down.
TTGGGCAATCACAATTTTGGCCATTGTGCCCACATTAGGCTTGGCGGCCACCTTTCCGTTCTACATGAATGCGGCGCTGTACCAGCTGGCCAAAAGCGAGGAATAAAGCTCGCCAGGTCTGGGTTAGGCCGGGGACGCTGTCAAATTGGCCATGAGGAGCTCCCGAGGAGATTTGAAAAAATCTCAAGGGACAAAAACAGCTGTTTTGCTTGGTGAAACGCGGTTGTGGTCGACGGTTTGGGGCTCGTGGCACATCTTTTGCTTGCCAGTGGCTCGTCGAACTTTACATGCCTTTTTGACGGCCTGTGTGACACTCGCCCCGAGTGTCGCGAGACAACAAATCTCGCTGTTGCGGCCGACTACCCTACTTTCATTGACCATCCTTCGGAGGAGTGCCGCTCATGGCGACGGCGACAAAGAGCAAGGACAAAACCACTGTGAAACTGCAACCGATTGGTGATCGTTTGGTTGTCAAGCGCGAAGAATCAGAAGGCAAGACCGCTGGCGGTATCGTGCTGCCCGATTCCGCCAAGGACAAGCCGACCCGAGGCACAGTCGTGGCGATCGGTGATGGCCGTCTTCTGGAAGACGGCAGCCGCGGCGCGATGCAGGTTAAGGTTGGCGACCGAGTGCTGTTTACCAGCTACTCTGGCGAGAACATCGAGATCGCTGACGAAGAATATGTGCTGATGGCTGAAAGCGAAGTCTTGGCCGTTCTGGAATAGTTTACGTGGCTCTCCGCTGAGCGTCACTTACTTAAATCAAATTTGGAGTTACCGTTCTATGCCTCAGATTATTGCGTTTGATCAAGAAGCACGCGAAGCGATTCGTCGCGGTGTTTCCAAGTTGGCTCGAGCCGTCAAGGTAACGTTGGGTCCTAAGGGCCGTAACGTGATTCTTCAGAAGAGCTTTGGCAGCCCGACCGTGACCAAAGACGGTGTGACTGTCGCCAAAGAAATCGAGCTAGAAGACGTTTATGAAAACATGGGCGCTCGCATGGTGCGCGAAGTTGCCAGCAAGACAAGCGACGTAGCCGGTGACGGCACCACCACAGCCACCGTGATGGCTGAAGCCATTTTCAACGAAGGCCTCAAGGCCGTTGTGGCTGGCGTGAATCCAATTCAAATGAAGACTGGTATCGAAAAGGCTGTAGCCGATATCACCGAAAAGCTTCATAAGATGATGATTAAGATTCGCGACAAGAGCGAAATGGCCAACGTGGCCACTATCGCCGCGAACAACGATCGTGAAATCGGCAATCTCTTGGCCGATGCCATGGAGAAGGTCGGCAAGGACGGCGTGGTTACGGTTGATGAAGGCAAGAGCCTGCACACGGAACTGGAATTCGTGGAAGGTATGCAGTTCGACCGCGGCTACCTCTCGCCCTACTTTGTCACCGATATGTCCAGTATGGAAGCCGTGCTGGAAGAGCCATACATCCTGGTATTCGAAAAGAAAATTTCGAACATCAAAGATCTGGTACCGTTGCTGGAACAAGTTGTTCAGCAAGGCAAGCCGCTGTTGATCGTCGCAGAAGATGTCGATGGTGAAGCTCTGGCCACCCTCGTGATCAACCGTCTGCGTGGCACGCTGAACGTCTGTGCTGTCAAGGCGCCCGGTTACGGTGATCGCCGCAAGGCGATGATGGAAGACATCGCCATTCTGACCGGCGGGGAAGCGATTTTCGAAGCGCTGGGCACCAAGCTGGAAAGCGTTACGCTGGCTCAGTTGGGTCGCGCCAAGAAGGTGCTGGTCGACAAAGACAATTGCACGATCATTGAAGGTGCTGGCAAGAGTGCAGATATCAAGTCTCGCATCGACCAGATTCGCCGCGAAAGCGAAAACACCACCAGCGATTACGATCGTGAGAAGCTAGATGAGCGCTTGGCCAAGCTGGCCGGTGGCGTGGCGAAGGTAAACGTCGGCGCCGCGACCGAAAGCGAAATGAAGGAAAAGAAGGCCCGTGTCGAAGACGCTCTACACGCAACACGCGCTGCGGTTGAAGAAGGCATTCTGCCTGGTGGTGGCGTCGCTTTGCTTCGCGCCAGCAGCAGTCTCAAGCCGAGTGAAGACCTGCCTCACGACGAACTGGTTGGCTACAACATCGTCATTCGTGCTTGCCGTGCACCACTGATGATGATCAGTCAGAACGCAGGTAAAGATGGCGGCATCGTCTGTGAAAAGGTGGCCGATGCGAAGGGCAATCATGGCTACAACGCGCTGACCGACACCTATGAAGACATGGTCAAGGCCGGCGTGATCGACCCGACCAAGGTAACCCGTACAGCACTGGCTAATGCAGCCAGCGTGGCTACGCTGTTGCTGACCAGCGACGCTTTGGTGGCCGAGAAGCCCAAGGCTGGAAACAGCAAGAAGGGTGGCCAGTCCCATGATGAATACGACATGGACTAACGCGACTCGACCACAAGCTTGACTTGGACGGGTGTGTGAAATGCCAGCCTGTCCAGTGTCAGAGGCAAACTAACCCTCCCGCTGCGTAGCAGTGGGAGGGTCGACCCGCGCAGCGTGGGCGGGGAGGGCCGCCTCGACTAACCAAGCCAACAGCAAATTGTGTGTCAATCAGTCCTGCAGCTAGCGCAGGGCTGTTCAAATAGCGATAACCCCTCGGGTTTCTCCCGAGGGGTTATTTTTTTTCCGGTCGCGTGCTGGCTTGCAAATGGGCTTATTTTTTGCACTGTGCGGGACTATACTTGCAGGTCGGGCAACAAGCTTTTGCCCAGCAAAAGTACTGTTAACTTCCGCCGCTCGCCATCTCCTGTGTTACAAATTTCCCCGAAGGAATCCTTCCATGCGCCGTCTCGTGGCCCTCCTACTTTCATGCCTGCTGGCAAGCAGTGGATTAGGACAAGAAAAAGTGAACATTCAATTGCAAGAAGCTGGACCAAAGCCTGGCGATGTCGCCGCTTATAAAATTGGCTTTGACGTTGGCACTCAGATTCATGGCAATGGCCTGCAACCAGGCGATATCGTGGCTGCCGATTTCTTGACTGGTTTTGTCGATGCACTCAAGGATTCGCCTTCGCGATTCGAAGATGCTGACATTGAAAAGGCTTTGCAAGCTCTGAGCAAAAAAGTGCAGGCACGTATTGAGTCCAAGAACAAGGATAACCTCGTCAAAGCCACGGCTTTCTTGGAAGAGAACAAGAAGCAACAAGGCGTTGTTGCACTGCCTAGTGGACTGCAATATCAAGTGATTAAGCCAGGCACCGGTGCAACTCCCAAGCCTGATAGCACCGTAAAGGTGCACTACGAAGGCAAGCTGGTGGACGGCAAAGTGTTTGACAGTTCCATCGCCAATGGTCAACCAGTTTCGTTCCCCGTCAATCAAGTGATTCCTGGATGGACCGAGGCGTTGACGCGCATGAAAGTGGGCGACAAGTGGAAGCTGTTCATTCCGCCGAACTTGGCTTACGGCGAACGTTCCCCAACACCGCTGATTCCACCCAACTCGGCACTCGTATTCGAAGTCGAGCTCTTGGAAGTTGTCAAGTAACGCTCTGCAGCACTTGATCGGCGTCGATCTTAATATGGGCCGAAAACCGTGGGCTAGCGCCCTGCGGCTAATCAGCCGCAAGCGCGCTAGCGTCCGGTTTAGCCCGACTAAAGAGCGAGTTGCGTGGCGCTATACACGCCAAGTTTTCGCTCTTGCCGCGATGAGGGTGCAGTCTGTATGGTTGGTCCAAATTGGCCAGCCCTATTCGCAGGACGCACCAGCTCATGTTTCATACAGTCCCAACCAATCGCCAATGGCACAGGGTCTACGCGACCAGGGTGAGTTGGGTTTGCGTTATCGCGTTGTCCATTCTTTCACAGAGCGGCTGTCGCTGGGCCAGTTCGGGGCAGAACACGCTGGGTGTACGCCTGTTTCAACAAGGCAAATATGCTGAAGCGTTACAGCAGTTTCAAGTTGCCAGAACTACCGACCCAGCTAATCCAGATACTTATTACAACCTGGCGTCGACCTATCACAAATTGGGCGTGACTCAGAAAGATCAGACCATGATCAATCAAGCTGAGGCGCTCTACAATCAATGTTTGGATTTATCGCCCAACCACATCGATTGCCATCGTGGACTGGCCGTGTTACTGGTCGAATCGGGCCGACCCGACCTGGCCTTTACGCTCATGAATAAATGGTCGACCAATAATCCAAGCATGGCCGATGCCAAGGTCGAGCTGAGCCGCTTGCATAAAGAGTTTGGCGAAACGAAAACGGCCGAACGTTACTTGGATGAAGCGCTGGCGATGGATCCCAATCACTATCGAGCTTGGACGGCACGCGGACAGATGCGCGAAGCACAAGGTGATTTGAATCAAGCTCTGCAAAATTACCAACACAGTCTGGCCATCAATGGCTTCCAACCCGATCTCTATCAGCGGGTCGCCTCGCTCAACACCACCATCGCCCAGAAGACGCTCTCCGGCGCACCTGTAGGCACGCCAGCTGGCGGTTGGACGGTGCAGAATCCTAAGCCGGCAGCCCCGCGTTATTAACTGACATAAACTCTTGGGCAGGGCACGCGTGCGATGCGATGGCCAAGGCTCGACTAAGCAGTGGATAGTCTGATTCGATTTGCCGCGTTTCTCGGCAGGAGACTTGAACTCTCGGGCTGTCTTAGGGCAGCCAAAGATTCAGCCTAGAGAGTATCGATGGGGTCGATGTCGATCACGTATTGGATGTCTTTCGGAGGTTTGATGTCGACCAAGGTGCGGACGAGCAATCGATTCAGCGGTTCCGGCTCCAGCGTATGGATCATGATATGAAATCGAAACTTGCCTCGCAGTTTCGCCAATGGTGGTGGCGCGGGGCCTAACATGCGTGCGTCGATACCCTGTAAGGTGCGGGTAGTTTGAAGCTTGGCGGCGAACGATTCGGCAAACCCTTCGGTCGCGGTTAATTCCGGACCGCGCATGATGATACGCGCCAGGTAACCGTATGGTGGATAGCCAAAGTGCTCGCGTTTCTTGAGTTCTTCCGCAGCGAAGTTCAGGAAGTCATGCTTACCCGCTGCAATAATCGCGGGATGCTCAGGCGAATAGGTTTGAACCAGTACGCGTCCGGCCTTTTCACCCCTACCGGTTCGTCCGGCCACTTGCGTGACCAACTGAAACGTTCGTTCCGACGCGCGAAAGTCGGGAAAGTGCAAGGCTGAGTCAGCGTTGATCACACCGACCAACAGCACGTTGGGAAAGTCCAGTCCTTTGGCGATCATTTGCGTGCCCAACAAAATCTGCAACTCGCCTTTGCGGAACTGCCCCAGCACGCGTTCGTGGCTGCCCGGGCGGCGCATCGTGTCGCTATCCATGCGCGCGACGCTCGCTTGTGGGAAACGCTGCTGAACTTCTACCTCCAAACGCTGTGTCCCCAAGCCGCCGTAATGGATGCCGTCGAATTTGCAACTTGGACAAACCGGCGGCGTCGGGATTTGGTAATCGCAGTAATGACAAACCGCTTTGGCACCATCGCGATGATGGGTCAGCGGCAGATCGCAATCAGGGCACGCGACGACGTGACCGCAACTGGGACATTGAATCGTGGTCGCGAAACCGCGGCGATTGAGTAGGAGAATCACTTGCCCTTTATCGCTGAGTGTTTCCGTGATGGCTTTGTGAAGCGGTCGACTGATAGCGCCGCGATTCGGTTCGGTGTGCTGCAAGCGTAAGTCGATCGTGGTGACTTCGGGCAGAGGGCGATTGTGAATCCGCCGCGGCAAACTGGCCAGGCGATAGACGCCCGTCCGCGCACGCTGCCAACTCTCCAGCGATGGCGTGGCCGACCCGAGCACCACGGGAATCTGCTCCAAATATGATCGATGCAAAGCCACATCTCGCGCATGATAACGCGGTTGTGAATCTTGTTTGAACGACGAGTCGTGCTCTTCGTCCAGCACGATCAGGCCCAAGCGTGGAAGCGGTGCAAAGATGGCGCTGCGCGGGCCAATCACCACCGGAGCTTCACCGGCGGCAATGCGTCGCCACTGATGATGCCGTTCCACCGGACTCATATGGCTGTGCAGGCATGCGACCTGACCGAATCGCTCCATAAAGCGATGACGCGTTTGTGGCGTCAGGCTGATCTCGGGCACCAGTACGATCGCGCCGCGGCCGAACGACAGCACTTCATGAATGGCCTGCATGTAAACTTCGGTCTTGCCACTGCCGGTGATGCCATGCAGCAAGATCGTTTGCTGTTTTTTTGTCTCCAGAGCGTCGAGGATTTCACGCAGCGCTTGACGCTGATCGACGCTCAAGGCCAGCGGAGCGGTTTGGGGGGCCGGGATCCGAGCGGACAGGTCGTCCAGAATTCGCTCCGAGCGGGCTTCGATGAATTCGGCAGTCCGCAAAAGAGCGATTGGGGCGGCAGAGCATTTCGCGGCGGCTCGCAATTGGTCGCTTGTCAGCGGTTTGCCTTCCGCGATCAAGGCCCGGACAATCTGTTGCTGCTTGGTGGACAGTTTGGCTAACTGCTCAGTATCATGCGCTTTGGTGGTGGGATAAAGCATGACGCGTTGACGACTGCCGGCCGAGGCCCGCACGGAAGCCGGCACGGCAGCTTCAAAGACTTGACCCAAGGGTGCCAGATAATAGCGGCTCATCCATTGCATTAGTTCCAGAAGTTTCCCGGTGCACAGCGGCTCGGGATCTAGGACTTCGCTAATCGCTTTAAAAGCCTCCGGGCTTTGCTGAACCTGCTGAATATCGATGCAATAGCCCAGCATTTCGCGATTGGATTTGCCAAGCGGCACTTTCACACGCACGCCTGGCAGTGCCTGGTCGGCCATGTCGGCGGGTACCAAATAGTCCAGTGGTCCGTGGGGAGCTTCTGCGAAAACGATGCGCGCCACCGTCGAGGTGGCTTGTGCATCCAGTTCCCACGGAGGAACATCTTGAGGAAACAATTGTGGTTGGTGGCCGTTCATCTCAGACTATCCTACGCTAGGTCAACTTTTTTTGCATTATGGGCACAACCTCTGACACCATCGGTCCCGACGGGACTAGTACCCTTACCTCCCCCCGACGCATTGGCCTGATGGGCGGTTCGTTTGACCCTGTGCATATGGGACATTTGCTGGCCGCTGAGCAGTGTCGCGAGCAGTTGCGGTTGGACGAACTGCGGTTTATCCCTGCCGCAGTTTCACCGTTTAAACTCCATCAACTGGCCTCCGATGCCAAACATAGGCTGGAGATGCTGCAACTGGCCACCGGAGGTAACCCCTATTTTCGTGTCGACGATCGAGAACTTCGTCGCGGCGGTACTTCGTTTACGGTGGACACGTTGCGCGAGCTAAAGGCGGAACTGCCGGGCGAGCAATTGGTTTTCCTGATGGGTGCCGATGCGTTGGCAGACTTCGATAAATGGCGCGAACCGCCTGAGATCTGTCGTTTGGCTCAAGTCGTCGTCGTCGCACGGGGTGGTCAGCCACTGCCCAATATGGCTCAATTGGCAAACTATCTCTCTCCTGAGGCTGATTTGTCACAGCATTTGATTGCGATGCCTCAGTGCGAGCTCAGTAGCTCGGCCATTCGCGCCGCTGTAGCCGCCGGTCGGAGCATCCGCTATCAAGTGCCCGCTGCCGTCGAAGCGTACCTGAAGCAGCATAAACTCTATCTGTAGACGAATCGCTCCGCGACTCGTCTCTACTCTCTACTCTCTACTCTCTACTCTCTACTCCCTTACTCCCTTACTCCAACGCTGTGAAGCATTTTTGCTCGTGAAACCCGGCATTTGTAGCGGTTGGGCGCAAGCCCTCCGGTTCCTATAGCTACCGGGACATACCGGACGGCTTGCGCCGTTCCGCTTCTAAAATGCTTCACAGCGTTGCCCTTACTCCCCGAACCACAGAATCCACTACTAAGACCTGCCCAGCACTTCAGACGCTCTCGCTAATCGTCGCTAAACGGGAACGGAGGATCTGTGTTCGCGCTAGCCAGTTCAATCAGGAACGGCGCCATGCGACCGACGACGGCATCGCAAATTTGCTGGCCTTTGTCGGCAGATGCGGCATGCGGATTCCCCGATCCGGAGTTGGTGGTCAGTAAATGCCAAGGACGAGTGAGACCGACCCAGCCTTTTTCGAGGGCTTCTAGGCGATAGTGTCTGACCGCTCCGGCGTCCGCCGCCAGGCGGCCTGACTCGTCTTGCACCACCAACTCTGGGCGGAAATACATGATGAGTGAAGTTTCCATTTCGCCGGCATGATCTTCCGGTTGGCTGAAAATCTTCTCCGCCGCATCGCT
>JADLDX010000674.1 GCA_020846515.1 Pirellulaceae bacterium | reverse complement strand
GATACCAAAGAACTGCTTCCAGAGTCGATTGACAAACACGCGCGCTGTCAACGGATGATCCGGTCTCACGATCCAACGAGCCAGGTCCAAGCGATTTAAGGGGCGATCCGTCGGCGGCAAGCTAGTCGTCAAAAAACCGGGTAGTTGCGGTTTGACGCTCGGGCCGCTTTCATCTTGCCAATTACCGCGAGGCAAGATGCGTACCAATCGAGGTTTGGCCAGCGACTTGGAGATCAAGCACTTGGGCAATTTGGCTTCGAAATCGCTCAGCTCCTTTTGAGCCGCTGCAATTTGGGCGCGCAAGTCGGCCAGCGCCGGCGTCGCTTGATGAAACGCACTGCGCAGTTTGAGCTCTTGGTCCGGTTGGCGGTTGCCGAGCGGTGTGTTGATGATTGCGAGAAGCTCTGCAGCGGCCTTGTCATTTAGAGGCGCTTGATAGCTAAGTGGGTTCAGACTGAAGGACAGGCGAAAATGACCCAAGAGGTGCCCTGGGTTGGTGTGCTGCTGATGCAGTTCCACAAGCAATTGATCGCCGTTTTTCAGATCGATGGCTTCCGCCAATTTCAGTTGCAACTGATGCGGTTGCTTGACATCGGGCAAGATGGCCCAACCCCATTGTTTTCCCTTGGCTCCATCGTCGATCACGGAAGCAGCTGACCAACGCTTGTCTGGATGTTTGTCAGCGGCCTGAGTCTGCTCGTGGGATGCGCGGGCTTGGGCGAATTTGATCGGCTGCAAAGTACCATCGGCACGCTTCACACTAGCGGTGACTTCGGTGAGCACAAAATTGCCATTGCCGGCCCGACCACTACCAGCGGAGGGCAATGATGCATGTGGCAACACGTCCAAACGCAAAGCCTGGAGTGAAGATGTAGCGGCGGTCACGGGCGAAGTGATTTGATAAACATCCTGGTCAGGTAAGGTGCCCCTGGCCAGGAGCGATTGCTCAGGCGTGATCGTCAATGTCGAACCGGATGTCGAAGTCGCAGTCGAAACGCTCAGCGATTGCCACTGGGTACTGGCCTTGTCAAGTTCCAGTTGCTCTTGGTCCCACTGACTTTGGGCAGCAGCCAATTGAGGGTGCGGTGCATTGAGTTCCGACTGCAGTGTGTTGACGGCCACCTTGAGTAACTGCCACTTGTTCGCCTCTTGGGCATTGGGGGCCGGCAGGCCTTCTTCACGCTTACCAATGATGGCTTCATCGATATCCGCGAAGAACGCGCCCATCGCGTAAAAGTCTTGCATTGTGATGGGATCGAACTTGTGGTCATGGCATTGACTACAGCCGATTGTCAGTCCCAGCCAAGTCGTCCCGATGGCGCGCACACGGTCGCCTAGATATCGGGCTTCATAATCCTTCGCCTGCGCGCCACCTTCTTCGGTGGTCAACAATAAACGGTTGAAACACGAGGCGATCTTTTGTTCTTGAGTGGCATCGGGCAACAAATCGCCAGCGATCTGTTCCAGCGTAAACTGATCAAAGGGTTTATTGCTATTGAACGAGTGAATGACGTAATCGCGATAGGGATAGACATTGCGTGGCGTATCGGAGTGATAACCAATCGTATCGGCGAATCGCACTACATCCAACCAGCCGATCGACATGCGTTCGCCATACTGCGGCGATGCCATCAGTTGATCGATATATTCTTCGATACGCGCCGGGGTGGGCTCGGCTACCAGGCGAGCGACGTCGGCTTCGTTAGGTGGCAGACCGGTTAAGTCAAGCGACAGACGTCGCGCTAAGGTATGCGCGTCAGCGGGCGGTGAAAATGCTAATCCTTCGCGCTGCAGTTGCTGTTCGATCAGGCCGTCGATGGGATGACCGGCTGGTAAAACCTTCGGGCGCTGAGGCGGCAGAAAAGCCCAATGCTGGGTGTAATTGGCGCCTTGCTCCACCCAACTACGCAGCAATTGCTTCTGGTCGGCGCTGAGCTGCTTGTTGGACTTCGGTGGCGGCATCATCTTTTCTGGATCGCTCGAGAGGATGCGCTCCAGCAGTAGGCTGCTGGCTGGTTGCGCATCGTTGAAAGCGCCGCTGGCCACTGCGTCTTCACGGCGATCGAGTCTCAAGTCGGCTTGCCGTTCGGCCGCGTCGGGACCATGACAACTGAAACAATTGTCCGACAAGAGCGGACGTATTTGGCGATCGAAGTCGATCGTTGACTGAGCACCAGCCGACGATGCGGCTAGCGTGCTGACCAATGTCACCAAGGCAATATGGATCTTGGAGAGTGAATGCAGAGGGAGCATGATGAAGCTTTGTGAGGTGGGGGAGTGCGGAGAATCATCGGGTTCTATCAGAGTCAGGACCGGCGGCCCGTGCGCAAACAGTTCCCTTTCCTCCACTCCAAATTGTAGTTGCTGTTATTATGCACTGTTATGGCGGGTTGTTCGAGCAGGTCTTAACTAGGTAATAATTGACGTGTGGGATGTGATCATCATCGGTGGCGGTGCGGCGGGCTTGTGGGCGGCAGGCACGGCCAGCGCGCGGGGTCTGAAAGTGCTGGTGCTGGAAAAAAATGTCAAAGCAGGCGTAAAAATTTTGATGTCTGGCGGCAGCCGCTGCAACATCACTCACCACTGTGACATCACTGGCATCATGGAAGCGTTCGGCAATCAGGGGCGTTTTCTCAAGCCGGCTCTGCATAATCTGGGCCCCGCCGACGTGGTGGCCGAGGTCAATCGCTGGGGTGTGGCGACCAAGGTCGAAGAGACCGGCAAAGTGTTTCCGGTTAGTGATCGGGCTCTCGACGTGCGCGACGCACTGGTGCGGCGGTTGACCGATGGCGGCGCACGCCTGCAAACAGGTGTCGCTGTGCAGAGGTTCGAGCGTCAATCAACCGGACAGTGGCGCGTATTCACCGAGGGCGAAGAGTTCGTCGCTCGCGCTCTGATCTTGGCCACCGGTGGATTATCGTATGCCGGATGTGGTACGACCGGTGATGGCTACCCTTGGGCCGCAGCGTTGGGGCACAAGATTGAACCGACTCACGCGGCCCTAACACCTCTACTCAGTCCCGCGGTGTGGGTGCATGAGCTACAAGGCTTGACGCTGGAAGATGTGCGCGTCACCGCCGTGTATGGCTCAGAAAAACCGCAGCGCGATCCGCGACATACAAGTCGCACGAGTTTGCTCTGGACACACTTCGGGTTCTCTGGACCAGCCGCCATGAATGTGTCGGGTGCCGTGTCGGGCTGGGAAGAGCCACATCGCGCTCGGTTGCTAGTCGATCTGGTACCGGAATTGAGCGAGTCGGCTTGTGCGACATTGCTCGACGCACAAGGTGGTTCAGGGAAACGCTCCTTGCATTCTGTGCTTAGTCAGCACGTACCGCGACGTATGGCCGAGTGCCTGTCGGTGCAGTGTGAAGTGGCCGGCGATGTGACGTTGGCCGAGTTGCCTAAGCGAGCGCGATTGAAGTTAGTCGAGTCGCTAAAGAAACTGTCCGTGCCGCTTGCCGGGACGCGTGGCTACCCGAAAGCCGAGGTGACCGCGGGCGGAGTTTGTCGCCAAGAGGTCAATCCCCACACATTAGAAAGCCGACTTTCTCCGGGCCTGTTCTTCGCCGGAGAAATCTTAGACGTGGATGGACCAATCGGCGGCTTTAACTTTCAAGCCGCCTTCGCCACAGGCCACACTGCCGCCACGCATGTCTGAAAAAAAGGGTCAGGTCTATTTTCGGGTAGGCCAAGCTGGAGGTAGCCACCGTCGCCAGACGGTGGACTTGGCGCTAATCAATTAGTAAGCGTGACCACTAAGTCGCCGTACCGAAATGCCATTACATCTTTTGAACTTCTTGAATGATGACGAGCAAGTGTTTGGCGCGTTCGATATCACCAACTTGTCGAACAAATGTAATAGCGGCTTCTAGTTCTTGCATGGCTATCACACCGCCGGCTGGAGCAGGTGAGGCAGATGCGGGCTTTGCCGTAACGGCTGTGGGCGTGGATGCCGAACTGGCCGGAGTACGACCGCGCTTCGAAGGCATTTCCCCTTTACGTTTTAGTTGCGCTTTGGCATTGGAAACATCAGCGGCTGTTACGCCGTAGGCCGCCAACGCATCGACGACATCACGATTGCGTGCTTCGGGTTTTTCTTCTAAATAGTTTCGTACACGTTGGGATTTGCTAGGATTTTTATCTGACACTGCGTAGCTCGTCGCGTTAGAGAAATCATCTAAGGTGTAATAGTCAGCTTGCGAGCTGGAAGGTGACGGCTCTGGAACAGGCCCAAGTAGATCATCGAGCGTCATCACTCGTTGGTCATCATCGTCATCGTCGTAACGTGCCAAGATTCCACCTGAATAGCTAAGTGATTTTTCGTCTAGCTAAAATGAGGATTTGTTTATATTCAACATAGCCCATGAGCGGATAGGATGCACCGCTAAGTAATCTGACTGGTAGAACTTGCCATCAGATAATTGGGCGTCGATCTTTACGTGGGCCGAAAACCGTGGGCTAGCGCCCTGCGGCTGATCAGCCGGAACGCGCTAGCGTCCGGTTTAGCCCGACTAACGACCGACGCCGATAATTGTTTACATTCAACCGAGTCTTGCGGACCGTCGAACTGGAGGGGGCAGTTAGAGGCTGACTAAGTATGTCAGTTGCCCAGTTTATCGCGATGTCGCTTAAATGCGAGCCTCTCTATACAGAAGGTGGGGAGAATTTTTATAAACAATTTAGACTGAGAGCTCTTTCACGAGAGCAGCTCTGCTGCCAAGAAGAAACTACCAGTCGCACATACGAGCTCATCTTTTCCCACCAATTCAAGGGCCAGGCGCCAGGCCTTCTCGGGTGTAGGCGCCGTCAGGATCGCGGCTGATGGCTGTAATGCGTGCGCTTTGGCTACCAACTCTTCGATCGGCAGGCCACGTGGGTTGTTGTGATACTGCGTCAAAATCAAACGATCGCAATTGGTGACAATCAGTTTGAGCATGGATTCAATGTCTTTATCGCGACTAGTCGCCAAGACGATGGTGCGCAGGTGTTGGGGGAAGTGGACATTCAGCGCGGAAATGGTGGCCGCTATCGAATCGGGATTATGCGCCGTGTCGATTAGACGCATCGGTTGTTGGCCGACAATTTGCAAGCGCGCAGGCACAGTGGTGTTTTGCACGGCCGCAGGCAAGGCCTCGCGCTGAATACTCCAGCCCTGCTGAGCCAAGATATCCATCGCGGCCAGCGCGGCGGCCAGATTGTCAGCATGATGCGGACCCAGCAATGAGAGGTACCAGGCCGATGTGCCCACCAGGGAATCAGTATATTGAGGTTGAAAAATAGCCTGCGCGGTGGGGGATGAGATGCGATTGGTTGAGCTGGCCTCGGAGAGTTCACCCATGTGAATGTCGCCTACCAACGGCGACCATTGGCAGAGGAAGTCTCGATTAAGCAATCGTAACGGCGCGGACAACAAGGCTGCTCGCTCGGCGATGACCTGACGGGCATCAGGATGCCTGGCCGAGGAGATAATCGGTACATTGGGCTTGATGATCCCGGCCTTTTCGCCAGCAATGGCCGCAATTGTGTTGCCCAACTGAGCCTGGTGGTCCAGGCCGATCGTCGTAATTACGGTCGCAATTGGCTGGCAAACATTGGTGCTATCCAAACGACCACCTAGGCCTACTTCCAAGACGACAGCTTGAGCTTGCTGTTGGGCAAAGAACAAAAAGGCGACGGCGGTGGTCAGCTCAAAAAACGTGGCCCGCCCGCCGCCGTCGGCTTCCACACGCTCGGCCGCCTGAGCGGTTTCCTCCACCAGTTTGACCAACTGGTCGGGCGTGCAGGGATGATTGTTCAGCTGGAAACGTTCTTCCAAGCGGATCAGATGGGGCGAGGTGTAGAGTCCAGTTCGATATCCGGTTGCGGCCAGCATGCGTGAAATGAGAGTGGCCGTCGAGCCCTTCCCTTTTGTACCGGCGATATGAATCACCGGCGCAGCCAAATGGGGATTGTTCAGCTCAGCCAACAACCGACGCATGCGATCCAGTCGATAATTGGCATCGGAATAAGGTGCGTGGCCTATCTTCTCGTAGTTAATCCGTTCATATAACGAACGAATCGTCTGATCGTAGGCTGTTTCCTGTGACAGTTCCGGCATTACCCTACTCAAATTCAGCTCCACGCAGGCCAACTTCGCGTTTGCTCCATGGCTCCCGCTTGCCAGTCGATTGTGTCCAATTTATAGTGCCAGCCAAGTCCACGCCATGGTGATATTCGTTCGCCACGCCTTGAACCTTTCCAATCCTCGTAGCGTAATCGCAGAAGATTGATTCTCTACCGATCCTTTTCTTACCATTTTTCTTGTAACCGAAGAGACCCTTGGAAATGAGTGCAGTCGCACCGGCCGCCAGTCCTACGACCGCCACGGCGGACTCTGACATCATTATCGAAACACGAAATCTCGGCAAAATTTATCGAGATTTCTGGGGTCGACCGAAGGTTCAAGCCTTAGAGTCGCTGGATATAGAAGTTCGTCGGGGCGAAATTTTCGGTCTGCTGGGTCCCAATGGATCCGGCAAGTCCACCACCATTAAGCTGATTCAAGGCTTGCTCTTCCCCTCCTCTGGCAGGGCGTTTGTGTTCGGCAAAGATGCCCGCGACGTCAGCAAGAACGAACGCATCGGTTATTTGCCAGAAGAATCTTACCTGTACAAATTTCTCAACGCCGAAGAGACACTTGACTTTTACGGTCGACTTTTCGATATGCCCGCCGACGTGCGGAAGAAACGCTCCGAACAATTGATTCAAATGGTTGGACTCAAAGGTGCGCGTCGCCAGCAACTGCGCGAATACTCCAAAGGTATGACGCGGCGTATCGGTCTGGCGCAAGCGCTAATCAACGAACCCGATTTGCTCATTCTGGACGAACCAACCTCCGGTCTGGATCCCATCGGCAGTCGCGAAATGAAGGACTTGATCCTGCGTCTCCGCGACGAGGGCAAGACAATTCTGATGTGTTCGCACCAGTTGGCCGATGTGCAGGACGTGTGCGACCGTATCGCCATCTTGCACCGTGGTCGTTTGCGTGAACTGGGCCGCGTCAATGACTTGCTGAAAGTCCGCGAAGTAACGGAAGTACACGCCAAAGGCCTGTCGGCTGAGACCCAAGCCAAGATTAGCGAACTGATTAAGAGTTCGGGTGCAGAGTTGTTGTCGATCGACAATCCAACCACCACCATGGAAGAGTTGTTCCTGGAAATCGTTCGCGAAAGCGAAGCCCGGCCTGGTATGCGTACTTCGGCCTCGGCGCAAGCGTCCAAGTAGCTAGATAGCCAAGTAGAGTGAGCCGGCTGACCAAGTGAGTCGGCTGACCAATTGATTCGGCTGACCACTTGATTCGGCTGACTACGTGAACCGGCGGCCAAAGTCCGCCTTCCAATTTCTTATTCCTGATCCCTGCTGAAACGCCAACTGCACTATGCGCTTAGAATCGGAACAAATGTGGGGCTACTTCGAGTGGCTCTTTCAGCAATTTGCCCTGCTATGGGGTGTGGGTATTCTCGCGGGCTTGTGCCTGCTGGGATTCATTGTTTGTTATGTCGCGGCCACTTTTCTGTACGGGCCCGTCGAAGGCTTTTACGCCGTTACGCGAGTGATTTACGAACTGTTCGCTCGCGATCTGCCCAGTACGACATGGCGCCGCACCTATGCCATTGCCAGGTTGGCCTTTCAGGAAGCCATGCGTCGCAAAGTGCTGGCAGTCGTGGCCGTGTTTATCGTTGGTCTGCTGTTTGCCGGCTGGTTCTTGGATCCCAATGCCGATTACCCAGCCCGGTTATATATCGAATCGGTGCTCACCGGCACGTCGTGGATGGTGTTGCTGCTGGGACTGTTCCTGAGTTGCTTTAGTTTGCCGGCCGATATCAAGAACAAGACGGTGCAAACGATTGTGACCAAACCAGTGCGCAGCACGGAAATCGTGCTTGGCCGCATCCTGGGTTTTTCGGCCGTCGGCACTATGTTGCTGGCCATTATGGGCGTGCTGAGCTTCTTCTTCGTAGTGCGCGGTGTGCGCCATGAGCACGACGTACGGGCCATCTCGGCCGATGGTAAGACCGGTCAAACGACTTTAGATGCCAATCACACGCATACATTTGAAATTGGCGAAAATGGCGAAGGCGTGACCAACGAGGTCAAAGGCCACAAGCACGCCGTGGTGGACACCGGCGAAAAAGGTGAAGACGGCAAACCCATTTACGCTCTTGAACCGCCCGTCGGCATGTTGCAAGCCAAAGTGCCCGTGTTGGCATCGCTCCGATTTACGGACCGCGAAGGTAATACAGGTGAAGGCTTGAACGTTGGCTACGAATCCAACTATCAGAAGTACATTGAAGGTGCTTCGTTGATGTCGGCCATCTGGACGTTTGACGATGTGACGGAAAGCCGCTTTGGCAAGGACGGTATCAACCTGGAATACACATTAAAGGCCTTTCGAACCTTTAAGGGTGACATCGTCACAGGTGTGCAGGGCACCGTCACTCTGCGAAATCCGAACGGCAAAGTCGAGAGCAACCGTCTGCGATTCATCATCAAAGAGTTTCAAGTTGACCAAATGTCCATTCCGCGTGAGCTGGAAGGTTTCGTCAACTCAGAGCCCAAGAAGCTGGATTTGTACAAAGACCTGGTCGACGAAAACGGCAAGATGGAAGTCATCGTACGCTGCGAAGACCGCAGTCAGTACTTGGGCATGTCGCAAGCCGATTTGTACATCCGGAAAGCGGATCGCTCATTCGGCTGGAACATGTTCAAGGCTTATGTAGGCATTTGGCTACAGATGGTCATCATCATTTGCTTCGGTGTGATGTACAGCACGTTCCTCAGTGGCCCGGTCGCCATGATCGCCACGCTGACTTGCCTGGTCTTTGGTTTCTTCGGTGGTATTGCCAGTGAAGTGGCCAGTGGCAAGATTCCAGGTGGTGGACCGATTGAGTCCATTATTCGCATGCCTACCCAAACCGGCGCGATGACGGAACTGGACTTGGGCAGCGATGTGCTGGAAAATGTCATTAAGACGATCGACTATGGTATCATGTCCCCCTTGAGCGTCATCGGTCGCGTGTTTCCGAACTTTGGTAGTTTGAACACCTCGTCCTTTGTGGCTTATGGCGTGGATATTTTCAGTTCATTGTTGTTTAGACATATAACGCAGGCCGCCTGTTATTTTGTGGTTACTGCGCTCATTGGATACTTCTTTCTAAAGACGCGGGAGTTGGCTGCATGAACGTGCAGATACTGGGACGTCGACTGGTCTACATCGCCGCTATGGTTTTGTTGCTATTCCCCATCTATTTGTTGGGGCATCCGGCCGTCATTGGCACGGGCAAAAGCGAAACCACGCCTGGCGGGGCCTTGGCTACCATTCGTTCTAAATACGAATTGGGACAAGCCGACTTGGGCGAAATCGATCCGGCTAGCGAATCGATGCGTTTGGCCACACTGGGCCTCCGTGGCGTAGCCGTTAGTATCCTGTGGCAGCGCGCTGAATACTACAAACGCGAGCAATTCTGGGACAACTACTCAGCGACCCTGAACCAGATCACCCGTTTAGAACCGCACTTCGTAAAAGTTTGGGACTTTTTGTCCTGGAACCTGGCCTACAACATCTCGGTTGAGTTCGACGATTACCGTCAACGCTACGCTTGGGTCAAGAAGGGCATCGACTATCTGCTGACTGGCACGAAGTACAATCGTCGCAAGACCGACCTGCCTTACGGCTTGGGCTGGAATTTCGGCAATAAATTCGGAGTCTCTGACGAAAAAGTTCAATTCCGGCAACTGTATCGCTTGGATTCCGACTGGCACGAGGCTTTGGCCGACCGCGAGATGGATGTTACCCAGCCTGACGGACTGGGGCCCGATGGTTATCCCGACAGCTGGCTAACCGGCAAGATGTGGTATGACCGCTGCTACGCCATGGTCAATGGTGGTGCGTTGCCGTGCAAAGGGCCTACCAACTTCTACCGCATGGGCCCGATGTGGATGATCAATCATGCCACTATGATCGCCACCGAAGGGTATCTGGGTGAGCCAGCCAAATTCGCTTGGATCAAATCGGCTGATGGCTGGATGCAGTATGGCAATCAAATCATGCGATCGACTTGGGGCGAAGACCTCAAGATGAACGACATCGATATTGCCAACCGAAACCTGGCCAAAGCCAAGCAAGAATTCATGGAGTTCTGCAAAGATAAGGCGGCCGAATTGAAGGCCGAACGCATTTCGAAGCTGACACCAGACGAGCAAGTCGTGTTGTCGATTCCCGATCTGCAACGCACGATGCAAGAAGTTTATATGGCGATGCATACCGAGAGCAAAGTCCAAGTGCCGTATCGAGAAGTGGCTGCGGCCATGCCCGCAGACAAACAGTTCCGCGCAAACGAACTGGCAATCGCGGTGACTCGGGCCGAAGAGTTCGTTCAACACGTCGAGATTTATCGCAATCAAGTCAACTACCAGTATTGGGATATGCGTTGCAAGGCTGAGCAGATCCAGCCAGCGCTCGACGCACGAGCTGATCTCTATGCCGCCAACAAGGCACTTGATCGCGGTGAACTGGATGGAGCCATCGCTAAGTTCAAAAGTGCTTGGAAGAACTGGGCTGAAGTCTTTAATCAGTTCCCCTCGATGATGACCGACGAAACGGCAGAAGAAATTACCAAGGCCATCAAACGCTATCGCCAAATCAGCGACGAACCATTGGGTGATGATTTTGCCTTGAACGATTTCATAAAGTTCCGCGAGGAATTTGAACGGGCCAATGCCGACCCGCGATTGCAAAGTATTTTGACCGATTGGTCCAAGCAAGAAGAACGCGGCGCCTACTTCAAACGTATCGCTGAGCTTCGCGCTGCCGAAGCGGCTGCTGGACCCACCGCAGCCCCAACCGACGGATCTGCTCCTGGCACAGAACCGACCCCTGCGCCACCCGTCCCGGAGAAACCTGCTGCAGATAAACCTGCTGCTGAGAAAACCGAAGAGCCAAAGCCCAGTAAAACTGAGCCCGCCGACACAACCAAGCCAGCAGCTGAGCCAAAATCAGCTGAACCAAAACCGGCGGAGCCAAAAGCCGAATTGAAAGCGGCTCAGCCGGATGAAGGCAGTGCGCCGGCGCCGGTCAAGGCTGACAGCAAACCGACCAGCAACGATCCACCCCCCGTTGAAGAACCAGCGGCTCCTGACTTCAAGTGATCGAACGGGTTCTGGCGACCGGTGGCCTCGGCATGGTTGCGCGGTCCACCGTCTGGCTACGGCATGGTTGCGCGGTCCACCGTCTGGCGACGGGTGGCTACGATTATCTCACGACTCAACAACGGTCATCGCCCTGAGAATTCGAGGGTGATTGGCATTCTGCGCGGTCTACGGGCTTGGTGAGTTGTGCATTCGTTGCGGGGCGGACCCGACAGTTACCGCACGAAGTACAGGTTAGCTGTTTTGCCATCGTGTCAAAATAGGTATTTCTTACGGACGATAATTTGGTGTGTTAAGCGGTCCATCATGAGCGACCGATTCAACCGGCATGCCACCTCAATCCGCATTGTGAGTGGTTGTTGAAGCCGCGTTAAGCCCGCACTTAACTCGGCTCATTATTCGACCCGGCTGGTTTCGCCTGGAAGGGCGTCGATGTTTCAACCAAGTATTCGATTGCGTACTGCAACTTCGGCTTTGGCTACAATCATAGCCGGCGCTAGCTTTGGCTCGATGGGCCAGCCTGTGCTGGCCGAAACTCCCGTATCGGCCAGGCAAACCGATACGGTTCGAGCCATCCTGGCTGCTGAACCGGCGGTGGTCAACATCGAAGGCAACAAGCCCAGCGGCAAAGGCGCCGGCGAGGCTCAGCAGGTCAACGGCATGGGCTCGGGAGTTATCATCGACTCTCGCGGCTATATCTTGACCAACCAGCATGTGGTCCAAGACGTCACGCGCATCGAAGTCACTCTGCATGATGGATCGAAGTACATCGGCATTCCAATCGATCATGATCCCAGTACCGATCTGGCATTGGTGAAGATCGAAGCGCCCCGCCCTGTGCCGGTGATTCGTTTCGGAACCTCGTCCGACCTGATGCGTGGTGAGAAGGTGGTCGCGATCGGCAATCCCTTTGGCTATCAGCATACGGTGACCGAAGGCATTATCAGTGCCCTCCATCGCGATATACCTGTCAACGGCGTACAAGAGTACGAAGATCTGATTCAAACCGATGCCAGTATCAATCCTGGCAACTCGGGTGGGCCGCTGGTCAACATTGACGGCGATATGATCGGCTTGAACGCAGCCGTTCGCGTTGGAGCTCAAGGCATCGGCTTTGCTATCCCGGTCGACAAAGCGTTGGATGTAGCCGCTCTATTGATCCATCGTTCGCACGGGTTGGAAGTGCCTTTCGAAGTACGCACGACATCGCGTGATGGGCATACCGAACTTCGTGTCCATCGGGCACGGGGTACGGCTACGCTCACCAGCGGCGATACCATCAAACGCGTCGGTAACCAGACTGTCCACAATCGGCTGCAGTATGAACTGGCTCTGCTGGATCATCGACCAGGTTCTGCGATCGATATCGAATATGAACGCGACGGTCAATCGCGAGTGGAACGTATAGAAGGCATGACTCGGCCAGCGACCGGCGTCAGCCTGGTTTCCGCTCGCAACCAAGATCAGAGCAGTGTGGCATGGAATCTTTTAGGTGTGCGCCTCCGGCCTGCCGATGGTCAACAAGTCAAAGCGGTTGATTCGAGTTACAACGGTGGCTTAGTCATAGACAGTATTCGCCCCAGCAGTCCCGCCGCCTTGGCCAAGCTACAACGCGGTGATGTGCTAGTAGGCCTACTGGAATGGCAGACACCCAATTGGAAGGACCTGGAGTGGATCTTAAGCTCCGACGAAATGAAACAATCGCGTAACCCCAAGTTCCGCATCATTCGCGGTAGCGGGGTCTTCTACGGAAACCTTGATTTAACCAAACCAGTAGGTCGCTGAGCCGAATCGACATAGGTTTCTGGCGGCGATGTCAAAGATATATCGCCCTTAGGTGTCGCGTTGCCCCAAGCATGACTATGAACGCCAGGCTGCCCCGGGCAAGCCGGCTGTGCTTAGCGGTGACAACCGTAATTTCCCGGGAGGGAATTGGCGGGAAGAGGTGTGAACAGACCCAGATTCACACCTCTTCCCCGGACGATCGCAGTCTCGCGGACGATCGCAGTTACCAACATGTTGCTTTGTCCTAGAGGGGGCGCGCTGTTCCCGTTTTCTCCAGCGCCAATCATCTGGTAGTGGGTTCACGGAGCTGGGCATGCTGGCTGGCCAAACTGCCGATTGCTGGGTTCGCGGGATATTCTGTGATACAATGAGTGTATCGGCGGCGATGAATCTCCCTCACTAAATACGTGAGGCTCGTGTAGCCGCTGAGGCATCAGCCGCGGACCGCGGTTCATTTCCGGCCCCGATCGGCGTGTCACCGAGCGTTACACCAGCCCGAACTGACTTGCACTAAACAACATTTGCTTCAAGTGGTCCAGCCCAGCATGTCACGGCCCCTCACACCACCGCCATCGCCTGGATCGCCAGAGCAGTCTGGCGCTGGTCAGGCATGGCCTGCGGGCAATAGCATCGCGGTCCCACCACCCGCACCAGCATCTCTGCCTCCAGGGCCAGTGGCTCCAAGCCCAACTGCACCACCGCCCGTTGCACAGCCGCTAGCTTCACAACCCCTCGCTGCGCCACCGCCAGTTGCGCCCCCCGCGCCACCTCCACCACCTGCATTTTCTCCGCCACCGCCATTATCACAGGTAAACCTTCCAGCCGACTTGGCTTCCTCACTGCGGCTGGATTCTTCACCGCTGGCAACTCCATCGTCTTTGGCGACCGCGCAGGCGACCAGCTTGTCGTATAACGCGCCCCTTGCGCGAGCGACGGCGACAGGTGCATTGGGCATCGAACGGGTCGTTGATAGAGATGCGGCCTTGCGGGCACGCGTGGAATTGATCAGGCGGCAACGCGAACGACGCTGGGATTGGCTACGCAAGCTGCCGGGTTACAAAGCGGCCGAAGCTGTATGGTTGCGATTTGTCGAAGTCCGCGATGCAGGCGAAGAGAGCAGTGTCGACCAACACAAACGAGAGTTGCCGGCTTGGATGGTCAGTTTTCTGGTCCATGTCGGTTTGCTGCTGATGCTCGCCTTAATACCAATTGCGCAGATGGCCGCCACCAAACTGCAAGTGCTCGATGGCGTCTTTGCGGACGGCGGCCAGGGAGCAATTGAGTTCACGCCCATGCCCGCTGGTACGGATGTATCGCTGGAAGAGATCGAATTGCCGATGTCCAGTATCGTGCTCAATACGCCCGACCTGGATTTCAATCCATCGGCCATCAGTTCATCGTTATCGGCCAGGCCTCAAGACGATTTAGGTGCCGGGTTGTCAGGCTTGGCAATTCAAAACGGTCTGGCCGGTCGGTCGGGCTCGTTAAAAGGTGCCTTGCTTGGCAAGTTCGGTGGCAATGGGGAAACCGAAGCGGCAGTGAATCTAGGTTTGAAATGGTTGGCCTACAACCAATTGCCCGATGGCGGTTGGAGCCTGGTCAAACCTTACAACGACGGCGCGTCCAATGAAGATCGAACGGCGGCCACCGCCATGGCGCTGAATGCGTTTCTGGGAGCCGGTCATTCCCACAAGTCCGGCGAATATAAAGAGTTAGTCGATCGCGGTTTGAAATTTCTGCTGCGACGTCAAGATAAAGAAGGATTTTTTGCGGGTGGCGAACCTTCTCATAACCAGATGTACTCGCAAGCGCTAGCCACGATCACGATTTGCGAAGCCTATGGATTGACGGGCGATTCGTTACTCAAATTGCCAGCCAGCCGAGCTATAAAATTTGCTGAGTGGTCTCAAGGTCGACAGAAAGGGTGGCGCTACGAACCCCGCGAAGACTCGGACTTATCAGTTACCGGGTGGTATATGATGGCCTTGATGACGGGCAAGATGGCCGGTCTTGAACCCAGTGAAAAAGTCATTCGCAGTGTGTCAGAGTATTTGGAAAGCGTATCGCATGAGTATGGATCCGAGTATTCTTATCAACGACCAGAAGCACCCTCGTTGAGCATGACAGCCGAAGGTTTGCTGTGCCGTCAGTATTTGGGTTGGCCGGCCTCGCACCCAGCTCTCCAGCGCGGGATTGAGAAGCGTCTGCTACACAACGCG
>JADLDX010000673.1 GCA_020846515.1 Pirellulaceae bacterium | reverse complement strand
TCATGGTTATCATTTTGTTGTTCGCCATGTTGGCCAAATTCTTTTGGTTGTGGATTCAAGCGGTAACTACCGGCGCCAAGATCGGTCTGTGGGACCTGTTTGGTATGTGGCTGCGGCGGGTCGATCCTAAAACGATCGTCCGCAGCAAGATTATGGCTGTTCAAGCCGGGCTGGGCGAAGATGAGTTGACCAGCCAGTTACTGGAAGCGCACTATCTGGCTTGCGGGAACGTACAACAAGTCATTCGAGCCCTGATCGCTGCTCGAAAATCAAAAACGATCACACTTTCATTCCGCGAAGCAACGGCCATTGACCTGGCTGGTCGCGATGTGCTGGAAGCGGTACAGACGAGTGTTTACCCTAAAGTGATCGATTGCCCGCCACGTGGTTCGGCGCGTCAATCCTTGGACGCTGTGGCCAAAGACGGTATCCAACTAAAGGTCAAAGTGCGCGTGACTGTGCGCGCGAATCTGCATCAATTGATAGGTGGTGCTGGCGAAGAGACGATCATTGCGCGCGTCGGCGAAGGGATCGTCAGCGCGATCGGCTCTGCCAACGATCACAAAGTCGTGCTCGAGAATCCTGATGTGATATCAAAAGCCGTTTTGGCCAAACGATTGGATGCTCAAACGGCCTTCGAAATCGTATCGATCGATATTGCGGATATTGATGTCGGGGAAAATATAGGTGCTCGTCTGCAAGCCGACCGGGCGGAAGCTGACATGCGCGTCTCGCGGGCCAAGGCTGAAAGTCGTCGTGCGGCTGCCGTTGCCGCCGAACAAGAAATGAATGCCCGGATCGAAGAGAGTCGCTCCAAACTGGTAGAAGCCGAAGCCGAAGTGCCCAAGGCTATGGCCGAAGCATTTGCTTCCCAGAAGCTGCAAATCATGGACTATTATCGACTGAAGAACGTCGAAGCCGACACTCACATGCGGCGTAGCATCGCCGAAGCCGGCAATTCAGGGTCCAAGCAAGTAACCCAAGTTCAATAGATCCAGTTACTTTAGATCCGGTTACCCAATGGTCAACTCACGCATCATGTCCATTCTCTCTCGACTGGCCTATGGGGCTAGCGTCTGTGCGCTGGCCCTGCTCTTGCGACCAGTTTCAGCCCAAGACACAGTGGCTCCGGCCTCTACTCCAGCACAGGACTCGCCCAATCGAGCGATTGATTCTGTAGCCGAGTCGTCGGCTAAGGAGCCTTCGCCGTTGGGGGAACTGATTAAGCCGCTGATCGAGCAACATCAGGGCGATGTGGCGGTGGCCGTGCGCCACCTCACTACGCTGGAGCAATTTCAATGGCGAGGTGATCAACCGCAAGGTACGGCCAGTTTGATTAAGCTGCCCATCATGGTTGAGGCATATCGTCAAGCCATCGAAGAAGGTTTAGGGCTGTTTCGACAGATGGATGTCAGGGTTGACGACATGGTCGAAGGCTCTGGTATTCTCACGCAGCATTTCTCACCTGGCACGCGGATCTCGATGCGCGATGCGATTCGATTGATGATTGCGTTTTCCGACAATACGGCCACCAATCTAGTGCTGGACAAAATCACCATACCGGCCACTGGTGAGACCATGCGCAAGATGGGCTTCCCCGAAACTCGTGTCCATGCCAAAGTTTTTCGACGCGATACTTCCATCGATCCGGTGCGTAGTGGTCGTTATGGGTTAGGCAGTACAACGGCTAACGACATGGTGGATTTGTTGGCCAAGATCCATGGTGGAAAAATAGTCTCCCCGGCAGCCTGCAAAGATATGTTGGCGCATCTCGCCGCATGTGAGGACGAGTTGAAGTTCCCAGCCCTGCTGCCCAAGGGTACCAAGATTTATCACAAGACTGGCTCGGTCGCCAAGATTCGCACCGACGCTGGCATCATTGAAACTCCGACCGGCCCGATCGCCCTGTGTGTGCTGACTGAAAACAATGTGGATACGCGTTGGACCAATGACAACGCGGGCGATCGGCTGTGCGCCAATATCGCCAAAGTGGCTTTCGATTATTTTTCGCAGCGTCCAACAGACACTAAAGAACCCAGTTCAACAGCGGCAAATCTGTCGCTTGCCAAGGGAGCCAGCGGCGAATTGGTAGCCGCCCTGCAACGTACGCTCAATGCCCGCAGCGAACCTTCGCCTCAATTGAGTGTCGACGGTGACTTTGGTTCTGGAACCGAAGGTGCCGTAAAGGCCTTTCAGACCGCCAAGCAATTGGATGCCTCTGGCATTGTTGACCAGGCCACGTGGGAGGCTTTGGGGCCGTTGCTGGAAGAGCAGCCGGTAGAAGATCCGGAAATCGTCAATGCCCAAGTGCTGGCCGTGCAGCCGGCGGACGATCCCTTCGGCCCGCCCGCAGTGACCTGTAAAGCCTGGGCCGTGGCGGATGCTAGTTCTGGTCAAGTGCTCTGGGGCTCCCAGAACGATCAGGCACTGGATATTGCCAGTACGACGAAGATTATGACGGCCTATTTGGTCATGCGGTACTGTCAGGCTCATCCCGAAGCGTTGGATGAGACGATCGTGTTCTCCGAAGCGGCTGATAAGACGGCCGGATCAACTTCTGCTGTGCGGGCGGGTGAATCGATCCGCGTGGGCGACCTGTTGTACGGTTTGTTGCTGCCCTCGGGGAACGATGCCAGCGTCGCCTTGGCCGAACACTTCGGCGGCCGTGTAAATGGTTTAACCAACGAGCGGGCTGAGCTCGAAGATAAAGCCGAGCCTGATGCGAAAGC
>JADLDX010000672.1 GCA_020846515.1 Pirellulaceae bacterium | reverse complement strand
TGCTCGTTGTGTTGGGCTTTGTCCCATTGCCAGAGGTCAAGAAATGTCGCGAGACATTTGCGCTGAGCGCTTCCAGCCTGGCAGCCGCGAATAGCCATGCCCGGGAAGGCGTTCCCCTCGTTTTCGATGTCCACGTAACGCTCGATCAAGTCGAACAGTTGGGTAACTTTGCTGAAATCGAAATAATCGTCACTTCTGAGGGCGAATTGCAGCGCGCCGCCGCGCAGATCTCCGTGGTGGCCGAACGCTTGAATTTGGCCAGCGTGCAGCCTCGTAGCTATTTGTCGCTTTTACTGACAAAACTGGAACTTGAATAGCTTCCGCCACTAGTGGCGAGCACTCCCTGCGGAGCCATCATTCAGGCCTTTGGCACGGCCGTTGCATAATAGGAATTTCGAACGCGTCAATGTGCTGTCAAGTTGGCAGCGACGAATTTCCTACAGCGAACGCACAGTTCGCACCTACCTTTTTTTGTTTAAGGAGTAAGGACGATGGCTAAGGTTGAGTTGAGCAATCGCGGCGGATTGAGCCCCTTCGAGGACATTTCACACGACATGGAACGGATCTTCGATTCACTGCTCGGCCGCACGGTGGGTACCATGTTGCGCAACAACACACAGGAAAAATTTGTACCCATGCTGGATGTAGCAGAAACTAATGAGGCCTTCGAAGTCTCATTGGACTTGCCGGGCGTCAAGCCGGAACAGGTCAAAGTTGAGATGCACGACGGCAAACTCATGATCTCGGGCGAACGCAGCTCTACGACCGACACGAAAGACAAGAATTTTCATCGCGTGGAGCGAGCGAGCGGTAGTTTCTATCGCGTGATCAGTCTACCGACCGAAGTGAACGTCGATCAGATCGATGCGAGCTACGAACAGGGCGTCTTGCATGTCAAATTGCCCAAAGTGGCCAAGCAACAACCGAAGAAAATCGAGATTCGCTCGGCTGGCAACTAGTTTCACTCGTTGAGCTAGCGGCCGTATGTTTCGCTGGCTGGAGCACGGCACCACAACGGTTGAGCGCCGTTTTGACGCTCAACCCCAAAGTCTCTAGCGGAGACGTTTGCCCTAGGGTCGTGCTTCAGTGAAAAAGGATTTGAGCTGTGAAGCGTCGTGCCACATAATTGAGTTGGTCCGCTAACGGGCGGTTGGTTTAGCTGGAGGCTGGCCACTCTGGGCCGACCTCCACAGCATTGACGGGCAAGAGTGCCCATCCTACGTCGGGATTGACGGGCAAGAGTGCCCGTCCTACGTCCGCTAAATCGCCGAGTTCGAATAGTTCAGCTGCCCGCTAGTGCTGTGCTGCAATGAAGGAAGCTATTGGCCGTCCAGCGCCGTGAGGATGGCGGGACAGGCTGCTTCGAGCATATCGAGTACTTCGAAAAAGCCCTGCTCGCCGCCAAAATATGGATCGGGGACTTCGCGCAGCCAATGCGGTTCGAGAAAGTCGCTCAACAAACGCACGCACCCCGCCTGCGACTCTTTGTAACTGAGCAATTCTCGCAAGTTGGCATGATCCATGGCGATGATCAAATCGAATTTTGCAAAATCGGCGCGGTGAATCATGCGGGCTCGACTGGTCAAATCATAGCCCCGACTCGCCGCTGCGGCGCGCATGCGGCGATCGGCCGGCTCACCGATATGGTAACTGCTGGTTCCGGCCGAATCGACGCGAACTCGCTCCGCCAATCCGCGTTGATCGATCAACTTCTGCATCACGCCTTCGGCTGCTGGACTGCGGCAGATGTTTCCCAAGCAGACAAACAACAAACTTCGGGCTTGCCCCAGCTTCGGTTTACAGCTTTCCATCGACCGCCATCTGGTGGAAGAAGTGGGGAATGGTAGCTTGGTTTTCCAGCAGCCAATCGATCGAGGGCTCGTCGTTCATCGCCTTGGCGATGGCTTTGGTGGTAGCTTGTCGGTTGGTTTGGAACAAGACTTCCGGATCATAGTCTTCGTTAACGATGGATGGATCGAGCCAGACAGAGCAGATGATGCCTAGCTCGTTGGCCTGTTCCTTGGCAATCGTCCCGGCACGAACGGCATCCAGTACTCCGTGAGCAATGGCGGCTTGTACGGTTCCCATTAGAATGTTGGTGTACTTCTCATTGTTGACGGTGACTTTGCTGACCATCACAGTTACCGGTCGGACTTGAACGTCGCAATTGAGAATGGCGAAGACTTTGGAATGCCCTTTAATTTGGTTGCCGATCATATTCGCGATGGCGTAGCCCACCGGCCCATTGAGTTGACCGATGACGACTTCGGGTTCAGCAGCCGACCAAGGAGCATCTGCTTCAACCAGCGCTTCGCCTGTTTTTAGAATGATTGGCGAATGCTGTTGCTTGCCCAGCATCTTCTTCTTTTCGGCTTTGCCCGATTTGCTCTGAACATTCTTAACCGATTTAGCCGACTTGCGGCCGGCAGCCGCAGTGGATGATTTGGCAGTTTTGCCCGACTTCTTTTTGGCCACTTTACCCCTCACCAGAAAACGATTGATCACAATTAATTAGCAGGACAGGTCGGAAGCTGAGCGCGTTTGCAAGATGCAGCTTCCAGCAAGAATTATAGTCAAACGCCCCAGTTTGACAGCGCGGCTGCCAAAGTAGTAGCCTAAATGATTGAGAGTAAATTAGCCCATGCGAAAACTGGATCAGCCGATACCTTCCGCTCACCAGCTCATCCAGGCGGCCGGATTGGATTGCAGCAACTCCCGCCGTTCGCTTAAAGGCAACGCAAGCGTGTGAGCCAACCAACGATCGGCGTCGCGCATAGTTGAGGCAGCTCCCACAAAATGCTCTCCGCTCGGATCCCGTGCCGCTCGATCCGCGCCAATTGTCACGGTTCGGTGACCAAGCTGATAGGTGCCAGGACCCAAACCGGCAGCGCTTATTGCATCCGAAACAACCGCTAACCGCTGGCGGGGTACCCATTGCAGTAAGTTTCGGAAGAGCGTTTCGGGTACGTGAAAGCCATCGGCAATTAATGTGTAATGCAGCTTATCGGCGCGACGCAATGCGCGGTAGATAATATTGTCATGACGGTCCATCTGCCTCGGACAGCCGTTTCCGAGGTGAGTAAACAGGGACAGTCCACAGGCAATGCACCGGTCGAGTTGTGCTAAATCCGCGTCGGTATGCCCGGCAGCGACTGTTACACCGCGCTCAACACAGTAGGCGGTCATCCTTCCATCCACATCGATTTCGGGGGCGAGAGTCAGCAGACGAACCAGTCCCCCTCCCGCGTCGAGCAGCTCGGCCAACAGCGTGAAATCTTGGGCTCGTGCATGTTCGCTTGGGTGAGCGCCGATAAATCCGGGTTGCCGAGAGAGAAATGGACCTTCGATATGCAAACCACGAAAGATTTGCGCGACTTCAGCATCGGACTCGATCGCTTGCCGGACATTGGCAATGCACCCAATCATGACCTGTGGCGCAGCGGTGATGATGGTCGGCAAAGCTGCGGCCACCGAATCAGATCGCATCGCTTTGGCTGCGAACTGAATGCTGGAGATGGATGTGGTGGGATCGTTGAAGTCAACGCCTTGATAACCGTTAACCTGCAGATCCATACTCCCGGTTACCCATTGATCCGTATCCGGCCGTTGCACTATTTCCTCTGCTTCCATCATTCCTTTGAACTCACCGCATACTGCCCCAGTGTTTCGGCCGAGAGCAAGCTGCCACTTTCGGTATCGAGAACCAATGTAGTATTAGCATGCTGTCGCAGCTTCGATGCAGGAACCATCGGTGAGATCGG
>JADLDX010000671.1 GCA_020846515.1 Pirellulaceae bacterium | reverse complement strand
CCTATTCGGAACCTGGCGCGGCTTCCGGATCAATCAATGACAAAGCACTTGGACCGATCGATGCCTTTGTGGCGCAGCGACTGCGAACGGTAGAGCTGGACCTGGCCGAACCGGCTTCGATGCAGACGCTTTTGCGGCGCGTAACGTTCGATGTGACTGGCTTGCCACCGTCGAGAGCAGCGATCGAAGCTCTGCAGCAACAGGCTGATCAACCCGTTCAACCCGACGCGTATGAACGCCTGGTGGATCGTTTGTTGGCCTCGCCGTTGGCGGGAGAACACTTGGCCCAAAGCTGGCTGGATCTAGCCCGTTATGCTGAAACCGATGGCTTTGAGCATGACAAAGTACGCTCCGATGCCTGGCGATATCGCGATTGGGTCATCGCGGCCATGAACAGCGATATGGCCTATGATCGGTTTATGCGTCTGCAGGTTGCCGGCGATGTGACCGCTGGGGAAGTTGACGGTGGGCTGGCCACGACGTTCTGCCTGGCCGGTCCGGATATGCCTGATTTAAATGACCAGGACGAACGTCGCCACAATTTGTTGAACGAAATGACAGGCACCGTGGGTTCGGTGTTGTTGGGTTTGCAGATGGGCTGCGCCGCCTGTCATGATCACAAGTACGACCCGATCAGTCAGGCAGACTTCTATCGACTGCGCGGCATATTGGAAAGTGGCGTTCCGAAGCTGGTGCGCGATAAACCGTGGAGCCGGTTTCAGCAGCAGAGCGCGCCTCCAGTGGTGCATCTGTACCAACGTGGCGATCATCGGCAGCCAGGTGCGACGCTATCGCCAGGCGTGCCGCGTGTATTGACGCGAATAGATGGGCCGGACACGTTTGTGGAATCGAAACAGCCTCGGGCGGCCTTGGCTGATTGGCTGGCCAGTCCCGCTAATCCCCTGCCCGCCCGCGCTATGGCCAATCGCCTTTGGCAAAGTCACTTCGGCCGCGGATTGGCCGCGACAACCAGTGATCTAGGCCTGATTGGTATCGAACCCACCCATGGCGCGCTGCTGGATTGGCTGGCCTGTGAGTTGCGTGATGGGGAGTGGAGTATGCAGCGGTTGCGACGCCAAATTTTGACCTCAGCCACCTATCGGGCGCGGTCGTTTGCTCCGCAGCCAGATCTTGATCACGCGCAACGTATCGAGCGTGATCCCGATAATCGTTTGCTCAGTCGTTATCCCCGTCGACGCTTGACAGGCGAAATGTTGCGCGATGCCATGCTGATGGTTTCCGGTTCGCTCGACCAACAGTCAACTGGACCAAGTGTCATGCCACCGTTGCCGGCTGAATTGTTGAGCACACTGTTGCCAGGTCAATGGAAGGCGAGCCCAGAGCCGGCCGACCATGCACGTCGCAGCATCTACATTTTCGCGCGTCGCAATTTGCGCTATCCCATTTTTGAAAGTTTCGATCGACCGGACGCCGGCGCTAGTTGCCCCGAACGAGGGCGATCGGTGACAGCCACTCAATCGCTGCTCCTGTTTAATAGCGAGTTCTCGCTGGAGATAGCGCGGCACATTGCGCAGCGCGTGCTCCTGGAAGTGTCGGCCGAGAGCGAGCCAGAGGAGTTGGCTCGCGCGCTGTGGCAGCAGGTCTTGGGACGATTGCCCGCCGATGAGGAATGCAAGTTGCTTGAACCGCTGCTAGAGAGATTTGATAGTTGCGCGTCAGGGCTGACCGCTGCGGCGCTGGGGTTGCTGAATTCCAACGAGTTCATCACGCTGGACTAGCACGGCCGCGACTAAATGCCTGCGTGAATGTATGGTGGCGAGCAGGTAGGTCGTGAGTTCGTTGACAAACGTAAGTGGGACACTTGCATGGGTGAAGATATCTCCAAGACCACTTTTGACGAGCGGGATTACGCCAGGTTTCGGCAACGCATGGATGTCGAGATGGCGCAGCTTCGCAGTTGGGAGCAAGCGGGTAGTTTTGCAGCCGGACCGTTGACGACCGGTTTGGAATTAGAGGCCTGGTTGCTTGAGTCCGACGGTCGGCCTTCCCCGGACAACGGTCAGTTCTTGGAATCGTTGGCGCACGCCTCGGTAGTGCCTGAGTTGGCCAAGTTTAATTTCGAATTGAACGTTGATCCTCAACCTGTGGCTGGCTTGGGTATTGAGCGGATGCAGGCAGAGTTATTGCACACCTGGCAACTCTGCGGCGAGCGGGCAGCGCAGTTGAATCGACGGATCACCTGCATCGGCATTTTGCCAACCGTGACCCAAGCCATGCTCTGCGCGAAAAATATGACGCCACGTTCGCGCTTCGAAGCCTTAAATCGGCAGGTGTTGCGACTTCGGCATGGTAAACCGTTAAGGGTGCAGGTCGAGGGCATCGATCAATTGGATCTGTTGCATCACGATGTCATGTTGGAATCGGCAGCCACATCCCTACAGGTGCATCTCAAAGTGCCGCTGGACCAGGCAGCACGCTACTACAATGCGTTTGCGATAGCCTCGTCGGCCACGGTGGCTTTGGCGGCCAATGCACCGTTGGTGTTCGGTAAACGTTTATGGCACGATTCGCGAATCGCGATGTTTGAGCAGGCGGTGGATACCGGACAAGGTTTGCGACGAGTGTCCTTTGGTGAGGGATACGCCAGTCGCGATTTTCTGGCCCTGTTTGAGGACAAGATTCTTGGCTTTCCGCCCTTGCTGCCGGTGGATCTGCAGGATCATCCACAACGTGTGCCGCATCTACGGCTGCACAACGGTACGTTATGGTTGTGGAATCGTCCGTTGATTGGATTTGAGGAAGATGGCCAACCTCACATACGAATTGAGCATCGTGTGATGTCGGCTGGTCCCACAGCGGTCGACATGTTGGCCAACGTGTCATTTTCACTCGGATTGGCCGAGGCGCT
>JADLDX010000670.1 GCA_020846515.1 Pirellulaceae bacterium | reverse complement strand
CAGGGCTGCGGCGCAAGTGTCGCCATGGCTACACCTGTCCCTACCCCGCAGGATCGATTCAAAAACTGTCGGCGTGATGCGCTCATAGGTTCACTTTATCCATGGTTCTATTGACCTTCTGTACTATTCATCATCAAGACAGGTCATCAGTAAATCAGGCAGGCAGCAAATCCGGTCAGGCGCCAGTCACATGAGCTGCATTTCTGGAAACGCGGCCGCTAACACCAGGCAATCCACTCGGCGCTGGAAACCACCGGTCGACTCTAACGCCTGGATCAGAGTTTGCCGCCTCTCATCGCTCAGCGGCACGGCCAGCATCACCCGCTGGATCCAGGCCACCAGGCCTTCGCTTGAGCTTACGCGTTCGCGTCGCCAAAAATCTTCTATCGTGCCGCCGTCCCAACGCGTGGCACCATCGCGCATTACTTGATTGATCAAGTTTGTTCGTCCCACCAAGGTCGACGAATTGATCCAAGCTCGACCGCCATCCCATCCCTTGACGTTGGGTGGAAAGAAAACCGACTGCCCTAACTCGGCCAGCAATTCGCTTAATTTTTTCAGGTTCGTTGAAATCCTGCTCGCCTTCATCCAGTTGAAGGCCCAATCGATCGGCGAGCGAATCTTACGACCACGGACTATATCAGAAAACATTAACTGACTACCCAGCATGCGTCGCACAACGCCGGCGACCTGCCACTGTTCCGTTACGAGTTGCTGAGCCAGCGGTTCAAGTAGGGCCAGTGGCGGAGATGGTTCATCGGCGATGAAAAACCGAAACAGTTTGCCCACTACGAATCGCGCCGCTTGGGGATTGTCCAATACCACGTCTACGGCTTGTTCCCCGGTATCGATGTTTTGACTGCCCAATAAACTCTTCTTACCCGCATCGTGTTGATAGTTGTTGAATCGAAACTGATTTCGTCGAACTTCCCAGCCAGTAAAACAACGGGCCAGTTGCTGTACGTCTTGTTCGCTGTAGTTGCCTTCTCCCAAACAAAACAATTCCATGAGCTCGCGCGCAAAGTTCTCGTTGGGATGAGCCTTACGATTGACGGCGCTGTCCAAATAAACCAGCATGGCCGGATCTTTGGCAATGCCATGCACCATGGCGCGCACGCTGCCGAGTGCATGCCGCCGGATCAATCGATTTTGATCCAGCATGACTTGCGTCTCTTTCACCTTTTCGGCACCGGTAGCAAAGTGCCCATGCCAGAAGAGTGTCATCTTTTCCAGCAGTGGCGTGGGCGTGTGAAACATGTCATGCAGCCACCAGACCGACAACGCCTTCGGGTCGTTCGCGCCCAAGGCACTCTGGGCCAATTGCTGGGATGCCTGTTGAAAAACGGGGTCGCTCTGGCTGGTATCCAAGAGCGCATCCAGTGTCGCAGAGAGTGAACCGGCTGCGGCCGCTTTGAGTGTCAGGTGATCGGCCCCAAAGGCGGCTCGACGATACAGATGCCCAGCCCGCATGGTATCCCAAGGCTGATCCTGGGTTGGTGTCCAAGCCGACCAGGCCCACTGAGGGTCGACCTGATGAAATGGATTCGCACTTTGCATGACCTGCATAGCGTACACCTGGTAAGAACATGACGTCAAAAGCAAGTCGCCATCACCGATTGTAACCCCAAGCACAGTGGCAATCGAGTAAGTGTCTGCTTAGAATAGCCGCACCTCTCTTAAGTCTATTCGTTGCAGGCAAATCTACTCGTCGCAGGAATTCCGCCCTCGCTATGGCAAAGCCACTGGTTTTTAAACTCGACGGCAGCGACATCGCCTTTGACCTGAACAAGGTCGATCGCGCTAAGCTCTACGGCTACAAAGATATTGAAGTGCTGGACGAACATGGCATGAAATGCGAAATGGCTACCTTAGCCGATGATGGTCACACGATCATCGGGCGTGGTGGCACAGGCATTGGCTACTTGTCAGCCGATGGGCTATGGTGTGAAAAATCGCAACTTAGACCAGTCGATTTAAGTGGGCAAGCTCTCGAGCCAGTCCCATCGTCGTTCACCGCGCCGATCGAGTTGGGCGAGCCGGTTTCGGCCGATGAGTATCTGGAGCACTCCATTCGTGGCATTTATGCCATGGAAACAGAGACCGTCGATCATGCGCTGATCGCCAAACTCCGCGACGGTGCGATCTACAAGTTTGCCTACAGCTATCGTGGCGGCTTGGAGGCCGATGTCGCCTTCTTGCTCTGCAACGACGCCGGCGATGTCTTCATGGCCGTGGGCAGTAGTACGGCGATCGAATACATCGGCTTGCAGCAAGTAGCCGCCACCGTCGAAGAAGAGGTCAGCGATGACGAGTCCGAGAGTGACGATATGGACTTCAGTATGATTTAGTGAAGCATGATTTAGATAAGCATCATACAGATCAGCATTGATATAAAAACGGTCGACTGCTCGGATGCAATGTCGAAAGTCTGATCCTCACACCAACCAGGCAAATCCACTATGGCGGAACTGAGTATAAGCAACAGTGCTGGTCGCGATGCCGTCGTCAGTATGAGCAGTGTCGCTGCACCCTTGCGCGTGCGCTGGCTGGATCCCAATGGTCGCGCATCGGTAAATGTACGGTTCGTGAAGTCCACGATCGAGCATGAGTATCCGGCGCTGCTGGCCGAGGCTGGTGATCCGGCAACCCTTAGTCAACGCCTAATCGATGGCGACCCCGAGATCGACTTGGAGTGGATCGGTTGTTTCTTACAAAACACATCGCGCGTCTTGGTCGATACGCAGCGGCAGATTGCGCATGCGGTCGAACAGTTCGAGATCGTGCGCAATCCCGATGGCAGCCAACGTGATCGACGTCCCCGCGCGATGCCCCTGCCCAATGTAACCCCAGAGACGCCCCTGCGCTGGTCCGGCAAGATGATCGCCAAAGACGAAGCTCTGCGGAAGTTCGTCTTCTCGACGAAAGTACAACTGAAACATATCAATGGCCTGACCTATGATTTTCTTTACGCCATGGCCAAAGAACTCGAGTCGAAGCAGAGTCTGATGCTGGTCGGTGCGGGGCCCAAAGCCAATCAACCGCTGATCCTGCGCCGTGGCGGCTCTCCCTATCGCGGCTTCCTGGAAGGCCGTACCTCAGGTGACCGCTACTGTCTGCTTCTGCACCTGTCGAATCTCGAATTAAAGAAGCCGGTTGCCGCCCCATCCACGCACGAAACCTAACGAATCCTCTATGGCCAAGAAGAAAGCCCAATCACCGCTCGCGGCCGCATCGCCTAAGTCCGGGCAAATCAATAGGCAACAGATCGACATCAAACTGGGTAGCTACGGCGTTTGCCCGGCCTCAGCCATCGTTGATCCTGGCTTGCTACCGCGCGTACAAGATTACAAACGTCAAACTGCCAGTCGCATGATCCCACTGGATCGCCGCGAAATCACCAAACGTATCCCGACCGCCGAATATCATGCCAGTCGCAAAGTGGATGGTGAGTTCACTGTGCTGGTCTATCGCGACGGTGATGTGTTTACGGTGAACCCAGGTGGCACGGTCCGCGTGGGCTTGCCGTTTATGGCCGAGGCGGAGAAGCTGCTGCGCGACGCAGGCATCGCGCACGCTGTTATTTGTGGCGAATTGTGTGTGGAGCATGCGGATGGTCGTCGTGAACGTGTCCATGATGTGATTCGTTTCGCGCGGGCCCCCGAATCGCAGACCGATCTCGATCAATTGCACTTTCGCTGTTTCGATTGGCTGGAGATCGATGGTGCGGCTCCAACGAACTATGCCGAAGCCTGGCAGCGTTTGCAGAAAATCTTCGAGCATGGTCAACGTTGCCGCCCAGTCGATACGACGCTAGCCAAGAACGCATCGGACGTTGAAAAGCTGTTTACCAGTATTGTGGAAACCGACGGTGCCGAAGGACTTGTCCTGCGCAGCGAAACGGCAGGCAGCTTTAAGATCAAGCCCCGCTACTCGCTGGACGCAGCCGTGATCGGCTTCACCGAATCGACCGGTGATCGAGTAGGCATGATGCACGACTTGCTGCTAGCCGTTATGCGAGCCGACGGCGCCTTGCATGTGCTTTGCCGTGTGGGTGGCGGTTTCACGGACGACCTGCGTCGCGAATTGCTGGCTGACCTGAAAGATCGCGTCGTCTCTAGTGAATACGCGGAAGTCAATTCGGACCATGTTGCTTACCAAATGGTCGAGCCGCGCTGGGTGGCTGAAATTAGTTGCCTGGATTTGGTATCCCAATCTACGCGTGGCGCTCCCATCCAACGCATGACGCTCGACTGGGATGCCGCCGAGCGTCGCTATCGCGTCATTCGCCGATTGCCACTGGTCAGCGTAATCTCTCCGCAATTCGTGCGCATGCGGGACGACAAACGTGTGTCGGTGGATGACGTTCGCATCGCCCAGGTAGCCGATCTGGTCGAGGTCCCTATGCTGGATCGCGACGCTCACCAGATGACCTTGCCCAGCAGCGAAGTCATGGCCCGCGAAGTCTACAGCAAGCAGCTAAAAGGCGAGACCATGGTCCGCAAGTTCGTGATGTGGAAGACCAACAAGTCCGATATTGGTGAAGAGTATCCGGCTTATGTGATCCACTACACCGACTACAGTCCCAATCGCGCTACGCCGCTGGCTCGCGAAGTTCGCGTATCAAACTCGGCCGAACAGATCCAACAACTCTGGGACGACATGAAGGCCGAGAACATCAAGAAGGGTTGGGAAAAGCGCTAATACGCACCGGCGTCGATCTTTAGTCGGGCTAAACCGGACGCTAGCGCGCTTGCGGCTGATTAGCCGTAGGGCGCTAGCCCACGGTTTTCGGCCCACCTTAAGATCGACGCCTACGCACCAACTGCATCGAGCGGCAAAGGTCGCCTTTCGCTCCGCAAAAGACGACCATCCATAATCCAACGCATTGGGAACTGACATGGCATTGCATATCACTGGTCCTCAATCTGGCGAATTGTCCGAGGCCGTGGAGAGCGCTTTTGATTCGCCTATGATCTTGCAGCAGGTGATCAAGTACAAGCTGGACGACAACATCTTCAACTATGCGGGTTTTGGGGCCCAGTACCCAGAAATCCGCTTCAATATGATCAAGCAATACAACGCCCGCTATGAAATCGACAAACTGGTGTTGGCGTTGATGGAGCACAACCCCAGCAACGAGAAACTGCTAAAGTTTGCCTGGCAGCATCGCATACTCAATCCACATGTCACCAAAACGGACACCAGCACGACCACTAGCGCGACCACTGGTTCGGCCGGGCCGGATCCGCTGGAACGTATGCTCGACCCTGTGCGCGGATTTACCGACCCCATGGCGTTCCTGAAACGCTTTGCCCAAATTACGCAATGCGTCTGTCGCATCGCCGTGCCTTCTGCGGCAGGCATCGAGTATGGGACAGGACTGCTGGTCGGCGACGCAACGGTATTGACCAACTACCATGTTATGGAGAGTTTGATCACTGGCCGCGCGGGTAGCGACCGTAAGACCGTCAGTTTCCTGTTCGACTACCATACCGATGTCGATGGTCAAACAATTACCCAAGGCGTCGAGTTTCGATTGGCCGATGATCCCCAAGCCTGGCTGGTCGATGCCAGCCCTTACGACTCGGCCGATCAGGTTGTGCGTTCCATTCAGGATAACCTGGCCGTAAATCGGGCCGCGGATCATCTGGATTATGCCTTGGTGCGCTTGGCGGATAGTCCAGGCACCAAGCCGCTAGGAGCCAAACCATCCGAAGGCGCAGCGCGGCGTGGCCATATCGATTTACCCGCCGATGCCCATCGTCGTTTTGAAGACGACTTCAAAGTAGATCAAGCGGCCATTTTCGTGTTTCAACATCCGAGTCGAATGCCGCTGCGCATGGATTGGCAAAAGCCCGGCATTCTGGGCGTCAATAACAATCGCACGCGCGTGCTCTATGATGTCAACACGCAGCATGGTTCGTCCGGCGCGCCATGTTTCAACGCCAAGCTTGAGTTCATCGCCCTGCATCACGCAGGCGGTAAAGATTGGCCCGCAGCATCTCCCTACCTATACAACCAAGGGATTCCCATCGCCACGATCTTCGAACTGCTAACTCAACGCAACATCATCGTTTAACAGTCAGCCGCAGGCGTACTCGTTTAACAGTCAGCCGTAGGCGTACTCGTTTAGTGCGTTTGCCTACGCACAGATACAGTCAGCCGCAGGCGTACTTTGGGGCGTCGATCTTTAGTCGGGCTCAACCGGACGCTAGCGCGTTCCGGCTGATCAGCTGCAGGGCGTTAGCCCACGGTTTCTTCAGCCACGCAGCGGCAGCCACGCATCGGCCCAGAGCGTTACTTCGGAAGTTAAGTACGCCTGCGGCTGACTGTTAAACGATGGGCATATCAGCCGCAGGGCGTTAGCCCACGGCTTTCGAGGTTAGACCCGAATCTGGCTGAGGTCTTCGATTCGCTCGGACAAGCAACCACCATGCGTGGCTTCGTGAGTCGAGAAACCATCAAAGGGAATCAAGTCACTGAAGTCGATGCCCGTGGCATCCATCACTTGTTGAATACTAATCTGAAACGTCTTGTAAGCGGAAAAGACAAACTCCAGTTCGCTCAGTTCACGGACCTGACTAACCTTATAGGCAGTAGCCGATGGACGATCACCATCGACTTGAAAGGCCACCACTTTCCAAAAGGCCAGGGGAATCAAGGCACCGCGATACTCCAGGTCGTCATCGCTGAAGTAAGGGCCGCCGAATACTGAAATACGCATATCATCCTGGCGTGTATGCTTGAGGATGTAATCTTCCAATCCCAACCAAACTCGCTGATTCACGCCGGCCATTTGCGGGCAACTGTTGGTGTAATGGAATGTATCGATATTGGCTCGTCGAGCGATTTCTAAGGAGCCCCAAACCGGATCTTCTCGTCGCACCATGTGCCCTCGATCGAGGGCATTGTTCGTGTATAACTCGTTCCCCCATTGATCGGCCTGGTCCAAGCGACCGTCATATCGCCAGGTGTCGATGCGTGGCACGCGGCGCGACTGGGCTCCATCGATATTGGTAGCCGTGATAATCGGCATGCGGCGCGAGGCCGACAGAATGACACTGAAGTGCTGATACTTCAATTCAGTTCCGGTTCCACCGCGTCGCAAGTGACGCATATCGCCATCAGGTTTGGGCAGTAGTACTGTCCAGCCTGGTAGAAATTCCGGATCATAACCGCCGCGATCTTCGAAAACGCTGGCCGGAGTTTCACCATCTCCGGCCGCTTCCAATTCCACACTCTCGGCGCGAGTAGCACCTGGACGAACTCCAAGAAACTTCATCGAATCCAACGTCACGAATCGCGAACTGAGCGGAATAGTCGGTCGGCTGACTGAGCCGGCTTGGGACCGGGTACCGGACGCAGGCACAGCCGCGGCCGGCAGAGTTGTCGACACGGCAACTGGATAGGCGGGCAAAGCTTTCGATGGTGAACGGGATGTCGTTTGGGGCGGTATCGGGGTAATTGGCTGCGCTGCTGGCGCTTGCAAATCAGTGCGGACGGTTGCTCCGTAACTCTGCAGCACTTCGCGTAGCGACAGACCACTGGCTTGATCCGGTTGATCCAACACATCAGCCAGAATATGCCCCCAGTTTTCGCGAGGCGTAGACCACTGGCCACCGTAGTGCAAACCCGCGGCGAATCCATTGGCGTCGATCGAAATGATGACCGAGCCCGAGTTGCCGCCCAGCGTGGTGGCGTCATGCGCCAGCGTCCAGTTGGCGGGACCAGCCGGCATGACGACACCAGGCGCCAATCGTTTGTAGCCATATTGAGACTTGAACAGTTGCTCCAGTAACGATTGGGGCACCGTAGCCGGTGGCGGGCCAGGATAACCGATCGTAAAGATCGTCCCACCCGCATACATCCAGGTTTTAGATGTGGTCAGTTGAAAAAACTGCTTTGGAGGATTGGCCGTGGGCTTGAGACGCAAGATGGCCAGATCCAAAACGCTATGATCAATCTGGTAAGGATTGACGGCCTTTGGTGTCGCAAAGACGACCTCATCCACCAATCGACGATTGAGCGTCGAGGTCGCATTCCATTCATGACCAAAGTCAATAGCGATCCCTGACGCCAATTGCCACTTGCGGCCGTTCCAGGCACCGATGGCTTGCAAGACATGGCGATTGGTAACCACCAGGTCAGGCTGCACCAGGAAACCAGTCCCCATGTAACCCAACGATGCGGCTGGATGATCGATGCGACCAACGCAGGCGATCGCAGCTTCCAGTTGACTTGAATGCGTGGTCAGTTTGTCGCCCCAAGTGCCCAGCACACTGCTAAGCGGATCAACTTGTCCATTCTTAATCAGAAATGTGGGACGCGAACCGTCCGTGGCCACAATAACTTCCAACACGGAGCCTGCCTGTGCATCGTCGGCCAGGCGAGGGTCCAGTTGCCCGAGGCGTTCCAACGCATCGCCGCCTTCACGGCGAATTCTATTGGCGATCTCGACCGCGCTGGGGTCCGCCTTCAAATACTCTCGCACAATTCGATCGAGACTATCTTCCGCGCGTTCCATGCGCTGGGCATTGGCCTGCTCGGAAAAGTCGGCTTCGGGAATCGCTTCGGCAGCTGATTCAAAGGCGCTTTCGAAGCCACTCAGCCCAGAGGGTTTAGCGGGCGGTGGCGCAAAGCGCTGCCCAAATCGCGCGAAGAAATTTTGACTGGAATTGCCGGATGACATGATATGTCTCAGAAAAGGGGAGTGTACCAAGTAAATGCGCTGATAGAGGTCGCCGATTAAAGACGCCGATTAAAGACGCCAACAGAGCTCCAACTTACGTGCGCTCTGGCGAATTCTGCAAAATCTTGGACAGATATCCGCCCATGCGGTGGTCGGAAAAG
Organism: Pirellulaceae bacterium; assembly: GCA_020846515.1. GTDB lineage: Bacteria > Planctomycetota > Planctomycetia > Pirellulales > Pirellulaceae > Aureliella. The sequence continues at coordinate 943 of JADLDX010000670.1, read as the reverse complement.
TAATTCGGAAACAGCCCTTCCAACTGAGCGATGCTGACTTCGGCCGATTCAAGTTGAGTCAGACCGTCTACCATGACTGATTCAGCCGCAGCCGCCGGTTTGATGTTTTCCACTTGTTGCTTGATCGCTTCAAATTCGAGCAACGAAAGGGTAGGAGTATCAACGGCTTGGTTGTCCGCGCCCAGCACACCGGGCCATGTTTCCACCACGGACTCGGTGACCGCACCTGCTTGCAGGTCGCCCTGTGAGTTAAAGCGAATGAGTTGGCCAACATGCCGATAACGGGGTGGTACGCGCGGCACGATATCATCGGCATTGACAAAGCGATAAAAGCGATCGTCGCACTGAGACTTCATATGCTCTTGAAAGCTACTGAAGCCCACACAGGGCTGACCATATGTATACACGCTGGCCACATCGAACTTGCTACACCAATGAGCAGCGGCGAGTGTCGCCAAGGCGCCGCCTAAACTGTGACCTGTTAAGATCAATCGTCGCCGTGGTTGTGTCAGCAGCGGCTCGATCAGACGTTCCAATTGCGGTCGAACCATTTCCAGCGCGCGATAGAAACCATCATGCACGCTGCCAAAACTGGTCGATCGAGCCAGCACATTCAGGTTCGTGAACCAATCTAAAATCTCTCTTGTGCCGCGGAATGCTACAATCACACATTCCGCCCCGGCGGTGACAAAACATTGCGTCTCGCCGCTCTTGATAAACTGTGTGTCGGTCAGGCCTTTACCGCTGCAAACTTGAGCCACTTGCCCGGGCTCACTATAGGACAAATGGCTACAAACGGCCATCGCTACTGCGTTTATCCAACTGAACTTGGAATCCTCGCAATCGCTATCAGAGAATCGACGGTAGGCTTCGACGGCCGGATCCACGGGGGCTTCGATGGCAGCACCGGTGGAGTCTACTGGGGCGACCGCAGCGACTTGAT
>JADLDX010000669.1 GCA_020846515.1 Pirellulaceae bacterium | reverse complement strand
GCTCAAGGTCAGCCGCGGATATTGCGCGATCAAGGTCAGTGCTTGATATGCCACGGGTCGTCGCGCACCCAGGGTGTGCCCGGCTTTTTGGTACGATCGGTGTACAGCACGCCTGCCGGTCGCTTTGTTTCGGGGTCACCCACCTATGTAACGGATCACAGCAGTCCATTTGCGGAACGCTGGGGCGGCTGGTATGTCACGGGCAAGCATGGCAACATGCGACATCTGGGCAATGTGATTTGCACGGACGAACACAAACCCGGATGGATCGATCCTGAAGAGGGCGACAACTTAAGCGTACTTCCAGGACGAGTGCGACCCACCAGCTACCTTGAGCCGACCAGCGACATTGTGGCCTTGATGGTACTTGAGCACCAAACGCAGATGCATAACTGGATGACTCGTTGCAGTTATGAAGCTCGTACGGCGGCCTATCAGGATCGCGGCATTAACGAAGCGCTTGGTCGCCCAATCGACTTCGAGAGCGAGTCGACCGGTCGCCGCATTGCCTCGGTGGGTGAAAAACTGCTGCGTTATATGTTGATGGCTGACGAGTTCGAGTTGGCAAGTGCGGTGGAGGGCAGCAATGGTTTCGCGCAGCACTTTTCCGATCGCGGTCCGCGAGACGCTCAGGGCCGATCGCTCTACCAACTGGATTTATCGCGTTACCTATTCAAGTATCCCTGCAGCTTTCTGGTTTACTCGGAACAATTCGACGCATTACCGGCTCGGGTTAAGGAGTACCTTGGACAGCGGCTGCGCGAGGTGCTGTTATCGAAAGACCCAGTGGTCAAGGGTTACGAACGGTTAACGGGGGCAGACCGCATAGCGGTAGCCGACATTTTAAAAGAGACCAAATCCAAGTTTTGGAGCGACTATGTGCTTCTGGCAGTAGACTCGACGGAAAAGCCGGCCCAGGCCGGAGGAACGGGCCAGGCACGGTAGAGGCAACGCTGTGAAGCATATTTGCTCGTGAAATCCGGCATTTGTAGCGGTTAGGCGCAAGCCCTCCGGTTCCTATAACTACCGGGATATACCGGACGGCTTGCGCCGTTCCGCTTCTAAAATGCTTAACAGGGATATACCGGACGGCTTCCGCCGTTCCGCTTTCTAAAATGGTTAACAGCGTTACGGAAGAGGGGGATGGTGTCTTTGTGCTGATGCTGTGCTGTTGCATTACTGCATGAATACCAGGGAAACGTGAGTGGCCAACCATCCAGGCTGAGATTCCCAAGAAGGCGTGGTTGTTTTCGGCAGGACGCCCTTGTGTGTCTGGCCGATTTGGCTAAAATACCGAGTCTTTCGCAGGTAAGTTCGCGATTGATAGCTGATTCGCAGTCACTTTTGCATTGAACCGAGGTGGGATTTTATGTCAACCATGCGTCGACGGCCGACGGCCAAGAGCCGTGCACGGAAGCGTTCGCGAATTCGCTCGCGAACCAAAAAGAAGGATCCGCTGTTCGTCGATGGCAAGCGACCTCGGCCGATGTATGTCGACTATAAAGACGTCGAATTGCTGAAGAAACTAGTGAATCGCCACAGTCGAATTGTTGGCCGTCGCAAGACCGGATGTTCGGCCGTTAGCCAGCATGCGATTACGGCCGCTATCAAGCGGGCGCGTTTCATGGCCCTGATGCCTTACAGCGGCGAGTAACCCCTGGGTCTATGGCTGAAGTGTTTCAGACAACGCGTCGGGTTGAATTTCGCGAAACCGACGCGGCTGGCATTGCGCATTTCAGCGCCTTTCTTTGCTATATGGAACAAGCGGAGCATGACCTGCTCCGCACCCTGGATTGGTCAGTCATGATTCCCCATGGCGAGACCGGCTACTTGAGCTGGCCGCGCGTGCACGTGGAGTGTGATTTCCAGGGCACGGTTCAGTTTGAGGATATCCTCGATATCTCAGTTGTCATTTCACGTCTGGGTGGTCGCAGCGTGACTTACAGCTTCCAGTTCACGTGCCGCGGCCGTCAAATCGCTTCCGGGAAAACGATTGCTGTCTGCTGCCATGTTCGCACGGATCGATCGCTCGAGTCGATTGATATACCAGAACCACTTCGTACGCGGTTCGAGCGATACGTTGTCAGTGAGTAGAGTTGTCAGTGAGTAACCGACCAATGGCACCGCTTGAACTGACTTATCTACAACGGTTGACCGTACGTTTAACCATTGGTGCCGCGCAGTTGGACCCCGCGTTACAAGAGCGTCATGCGCGCTTCATTGTTGAACGCCAGCGCAGCGACGGAGGCTGGTCGGGCCGCGAGGGCGAGAGCGATCTTTACTACACCAGTTTCGCACTGCGTTCGTTAGCCATCCTCGGACTCTTGGAAGGTTCAATAGCCGAGCGAGCTGGCGCGTTCTTGCGATCGCGTCTGACCGCCCATGAAACGCTGGTCGATCTGATGTCCCTGGTCTATTCGGCCAAGCTGCTCGAAGCGGCTTGTGGCCTGGATGCGTTCGAAGGTGCGCAAGCGGCTTGGGCTCAGCGCCTGGCCCTGCTACTGGATCGACTTCGACGCGATGACGGCGGATACTCCAAAAGTTTTGAGGGGCATGTGGGCAGCACCTATCAAACGTTTCTGGTGCTGCTGTGCTTAGAATTGATCGAGCAACCAATTCCCGAGCCCGAAAGAATCGCAAAGTTCTTGCACAAACAGCGGCAAGCCGACGGGGGATTTTTGGAAGTCAGAGTTGGCAAACGTTCAGGTACTAACCCGACGGCCGCAGGCATCGGAGCCTTACAAGTGCTCAATCAATTGACCCCTGAGATATCGCAAACTGCGGGCCAGTTCTTATGCGATCTGCAAACTGACGAAGGTGGCTGGCAAGCCAACACTCGAATCCCACTGCCCGATTTGCTGAGCACCTTTACGGCTTGCGTGACCCTGGCAGACGTAGAAGCCTTGGAGGCGATCGATCGATCGGCCGCGCTGCGTTATGGACAAAGTATGCAGCGTCGAGATGGCGGCTTTTGTGGCTTCGAATTTGATCCGTCTGAAGACGTTGAATACACGTTCTATGGGCTATGGCTAGTGTCGCTGCTGCATACCTGATTCTTTAGCGGAGCTCGACCTGCACAGAAGGATGCTGAGGCGAGAACTCGAAAGCGGCATTAGAATAGTTGATCTCGGTTGACGTCGAGGTCGCTGGCGAATCATTGTCACCCGTCGATAACCCTTGTGGCTCAGTAGTTGGGTCCACCGTATCGTTGCTGTCCAAGTCTTGGAAGGCATAAATGGCATAACGCGCGTAGGGCAGGTTATGAATAACCCACTGAGCTTGTTGGTCAACTATTTCCAATTCCTCCATGCGCAGAGCAACCGAGGTTTCATTAAAAGACTCGGCATCGTAGAGCATAGCGATCACGCGGCCCTGGTCTGATTTGCAGCCCGTGATCTCGACGGTTAAAGCTTTGACTCCTAGCGTATAAGTGGGCGAACTTGGGCGACGAACGGTCACTTCGGGAATCAAGCGGAAGTAGCCGATGGCCCAAGCCAGGACGCTGACCAACAGACCGGTCAACAGCAACCAGTTGCCCCGGTTCTCCCGCCACACTCGGAGCATTTGGTGCCAGACAGGCTCTTGTTTGAATTCAGTGCTAGGCATAAGACCGCAATGCTCATGTGACTGGTGTGATTGCCTTCGTCCCAACTTACACTTGGCAAGGTCAGTATAACGAAAGGATCATTTTCGCGTAGGTGCGTCAGCAGGCTCATGACGAGCCGCTGGCCAGTGTGGAGTTCGTATCCCCGCAGCATTTGACTTTAAGTCTGAGGAAGGTGGAGCGGGCGCTTGCTTGCCGCAATTGGCTGGTTTACATTCTGACGGACTGTGGTTTCTGTGACATTTACTTAGGTGACTTTATGTTGCGAGTCGGTTTGGTCGGCATAGGTTTTATGGGCTGGATTCACTACCTGGCCTATCAGCGAAGCCAAAAGGCGAAGTTAGTAGCCTTTGCTTCACGTGAACCGGGCAAGCGGCAAGGAGATTGGCGCGGCATCAAGGGAAACTTCGGTCCGCCTGGCGAACAGATAGACGTTAGCGACCTGCGAGTTTTCGAGAGTCTGGATGCGATGTTGTCGGACGATCAGATCGACATGATCGATATCTGCCTGCCACCTCATCTGCACGTACCGGCAGCCTGTGCGGCCCTGCGCGCGGGCAAACATGTGCTCTGCGAAAAACCATTAGCGCTCAGCACCGAAGGTTGCGATCAGATACTGGACGAAGCGGCCAGCGCAGGTCGCATGGTCTTGGTCGCACAAGTGTTGCCGTATATGGGACAGTATCAGGCGATCTACGAAGCGCTCCAAGGTCCCGAATACGGTGCACCACTAGGCGGCTACTTCAAGCGCATCATTTCGCCGCCCGATTGGATTCCAGACTTTTACGATATGCAGCGGATCGGTGGTCCCTTGATCGATCTGCACGTCCACGACACCCACTTCATTCGCATGGCCTATGGCATGCCACAACAGGTCATGTGCCTGGCTGAGATGCAGGGAACGACGGTCAAATTCTGTCACTCATTAATGCGTTTTGAAGATCCGCGAGTGATCGTGTCAACATCCAGCGGTGTAGCCAATCAGTCCTCGCGTCCATTCACGCATGGACTGGAGCTGCAATTCGAAAAGGCAACCATGCAGTTCGAGTTGGCGGTATTGAGCGACGGACTGGACGTCATGCCGCTGAAGATTATGACTCAAGATGGTCGATTGATTCGGCCCGAACTGCCCGCGGCGGATGATATCGCGGCTTTTGCCAACGAGATCGACGACGCAGCGGAAAGTATTCGCTTGGGTGCCAGTGCCCGACGGCTAGATGGCCGCGTGGCCCGCGACGCCATTCACATTTGCCAGTGCCTGCAGGTCTCTGCCGAAACCGGTCAATGGGTCAATTGCTAAAAGGGGAATGGTTGCCCCCGATAATTCAATCGACGTCACCGACGCACTAGCCATCGCTGCCAAGCGGTAGATTTAGCGTTTAGACGAGTCCACCGTCTGGCGACGGTGGCTACCACGCTTGAAAAGAGTTCAGGCTTGTCCACCGTCTGGCGACGGTGGCTACGTACTTGTTTTGCAAAACAGCGAAACAT
>JADLDX010000668.1 GCA_020846515.1 Pirellulaceae bacterium | reverse complement strand
GCCTTTCAAGCTCAGCTTCGTCCGCTCATGAAACAGATGTGCCTGGAATGCCATCGTGGCGCCGAACCCGATGGAGGTCTGACGCTCGAGCATTTGGAGACCAGCCAGACGCTATTGAAAGAGCGACGTATTTGGCAGAAAGTGATCCAGCGTGTGCGTATCGGCGAAATGCCGCCCCCGGAGAGTGATGTCAAGTTGGCGGACGCTGAGCGCGCTCGATTTGTCTCATGGCTAGAGGTCGCCATCAATGATATTGACTGCGGTCGCACACCCAATCCTGGGCGCGTGACGCTCCGCCGACTGAACCGCTTTGAATATCGCAATACGGTGCGAGACCTGGTCGGCATCGATTACGATGCGGCCCAAAATTTTCCGGGCGACGATGTGGGCTATGGCTTTGATAACATCGGCGATGTGCTCACTCTGCCGCCTCTGTTGATGGAGAAGTACGTTAAAGCAGCGGAAGAGATTGCGTCTAAAGCCATCGTGGCGCCCGAATCGGGGGCTAACTTTGAATTGATTCTGCCCGGCGATCGACTAAAGGTCAGTGAAGGTGCCAAGGCCAGCGACAAGCGGCTTAACTTCTTCAGCGACGGAGCGGGCGAGTTTGGCGAGCAAGTGCCGTGGGCCGGAACTTATCGGCTAGAGTTGGATGTCAATGCCGACCAGGCTGGTGATGAACCGGCCAAGCTGCTGGTTTCGCTCGATGGCAAAAAAGTGCGTGAATTACCGGTCACTGCCAAGCGCGAAGATGAACCACAAACACTGGCGCTAACGCTAAAACTGCGCGCCGGTCAACGCAATTTTAAGTTGGAGTTCACCAACGACTTTTATGTCGAAGGTCAAAATGGCCAGCCCAATCAGGATCGCAACCTCTACTTGTACTCAGCGCGCTTGACCAGCAAGCAGGCCCCAAAGCCGTTGGATCCCAATCAATTACCAGCCTCCCATCGCACGCTGGTCTTCGTGCAACCTGACAGCAAAACGACAGTTGATCAGGCGACGCGCAAAGTCATCGGACGTCTGGCCAGCCGCGCGTTTCGACGACCGGCCACAGCAACGGAAATTGATCGTCTGGCCAAGTTGGCTGAGTCAGTACGCGAAGAAGGGGAAACATTCGAAGCCGGTTTACAAACCGCCTTAACAGCGTTGCTGGTATCGCCCCATTTCTTGTACAAAGTCGAACAGGGAGCCGGCGCGGCACTCGAAAAGCATGCACGCTTGAGCGACTATGAATTGGCGACGCGGCTGAGTTACTTTTTGTGGAGTACGATGCCTGACGATCGCTTGCTGTTGCTGGCCTTTAAGGGGGACCTGCATCGAACGGAAGTCTTGACCGCTGAGGTCAAACGCATGATTGCGGATAAGCGCGCGGCCAACTTTGTCGAACGCTTTGCCGGTCAGTGGCTGACGCTGACAAAACTGGACAGCTTTGAACCCAACGCACAGCAGTTCCCACAGTGGAACGATCAGTTGCGGCAACTCCTGCAGCGCGAGACGGTGACGTTTTTTGCCGGCGTGATGCGCGACGACCTAAGCATCATGACGTTGCTGGACGGAGAGTTCACGTATATCAACGAACCTCTGGCCAAGTTCTATGGCATCAGCAATGTTCAGGGCGAGCAATTTCGCAAAGTATCGACCAAGGGTTACCCGCGTAAAGGTTTGTTGACTCAAGCGGCCATCCTGGCGGTGACGAGCAACCCGACGCGGACAAGTCCCGTTAAACGTGGGAAATGGATTCTCGACAATCTCTTGGGTGAACCGCCACCACCAGCGCCTCCCAATGTACCCGAATTAGAAAAGTCGACTTTGACTGGTACGCTGCGGCAACGCTTGGAGCAACACCGAGCCAACGCGGCTTGCGCCAGTTGTCACAAACTCATGGATCCACTCGGGTTTGCGCTGGAGAATTTTGATGCGATCGGTCGATGGCGAACTCTGGACGGCCAAGATCGGATAGAGAGCAGCGGAACACTGCCTGATGGTACGACGGTCAAAGGGGCTGGTGAACTGATTGTCCATCTGCGCGATGAGCAAAGCGAGAAGTTCGCGCGCTGCTTAACCGAGAAGATGTTGACGTTCGCGATTGGTCGTGGGCTGGAATATTATGACAAATGCGCCGTGGACAAAATCTCTGCCCAACTGAAAACCGATAACTACCGCTTTTCTACCCTGGTTAGTCAAATCGTGTTGAGCGATCCTTTTCAACGCTATGGTGAACGCGAGTAAAAAACATGAATCAATCCACGATCTCGCGACGCACATTGCTGCGCGGCTTGGGGGCATCGGTGGCTTTGCCTTGGATGGAGTGCATGCTGCCTGAAATGTCGTTGGGTGCAGGGCCGGGGGCGACTGCAGAGCCGACGACAGCGCCGCTGCGGTTGATGTTCTTTAACGTACCCAATGGTATGCACATGCCCGACTGGACGCCGACGGCCGAGGGGCAACGCTTTGAGTTGCCTAAGACTCTCCGCCAACTGGCCGAGTACCGCGAGCATTTGACGGTGCTCAGTGGTCTGACACTTGATGGCGCGCATGCGCACGGTGACGGAGGCGGCGACCACGCGCGCAGTGGCGCATCATTCCTGACAGGAGCTCATCCCCGCAAGACCGAGGGTGCTGACATCCAGAACTCGATCTCCGTGGATCAGGTGGCAGCGCAAGCTATTGGCAAACGTACACGATTTCCATCGTTGGAACTGGGCATCGAAGGCAGTGCGCAGTCCGGTGGTTGCGATAGCGGCTATAGCTGTGCCTACTCCAGCAATCTGTCGTGGCGCAGTGAAACTAGTCCGCTGGCCAAGGAAATCGATCCGGCCGCTCTCTTCGATCGGTTGTTCACCAGTGGTGATGCAGCCAGTGTGGCTCAAAACAAATCCGCCCGTATCGCCCGTCGCCAAAGCGTCCTAGATTTCGTGTTGGAAGATGCCAAAGGCCTGCAGAAGAAACTCGGAGCAGCCGACAATCGCAAATTGGATGAATACTTGTATGCCGTACGCGATGTCGAGAATCGATTGGTGGGGGCCGATAAACTGCGCGTCGGCGAAGATGGTATTCCGAACTATCCGCGCCCTGCCGGCGTGCCCAGGCAATTAGACGAGCATCTGCGATTGATGATGGACATGATCACCCTGGCCATTCAGAGCGATTCAACTCGCCTGTTGACGTTCATGTATGCCAACGAAGGCAACAACTGGGGCTATCCGGAGATCGGTGCCCCAGAAGGCCATCATGACTTGTCGCATCACGGCAAAAGTGATGATAAACAAGAGAAGGTGGCCAAGGTCAATGTGTACCACCTCAGCAAGTTTGCCTACTTGATCAAGCAACTATCGCTCATTCGCGAAGGCGAAAAGTCGCTACTGGATAACTGCCTGATTCTCTACGGCAGTGGCATCTCCGACGGCGATCGGCACAATCATGACGATTTGCCAATCCTGATCGCAGGCCGTGGGGCCGGGCGACTGACAGGCAATTCGCATCAACGTTTCCCCGCCAAAACACCGCTGTGCAATCTCTACCTGTGGATGCTGAACCAAGTCGGCGTGAAAGCCGATAGCTTCGGCGATAGCACTGGCGTTTTGAAGATTGTTTAGGGATGGGTAAAAACACGCTACGCCGGAGTACCCGCCATCAATCCAAACTAATGGCAAATTGCAATCCCCAGGTGGAAGGAGCTGCCCCTCTTGAAGTGTGAGTTTTTGAAGAAACTACATAATGTGGCTTGAACGGCATGCCAAGTGAGTCTATTCTGTCCCCGACGCCCCCTGTGAACGTCATTCAACGTTGAAGGCCGATTGTGTCCAATTTGTTCGTGCTGGTGCTTTTTCAAGCGGTAGCACTGGTCGCGGTTATTGAACTCTTTGTGCGATGTATGCCGCGATCGCTGCGCCGGGCGTCTACCCAGAATTGCTATCGTCTAGACGGTACGCTTTCGGATCACCGATCCTATCGTGAATGGCGCGCGCATAATCGACTGAGGCGCGACCTGTTGGCCGTTTTCGTTTTGGTGTTTTTAACGGGCAATGCACTCTATTTCACTGTTGATAAAACGATTGTGGGTGTGCCTCAAGCGGCCAACATGTTTTGGCAAAAAGTAGCCGGCGGCAATGATTTGATGGCGCCGCACGTTGAAAGTGAGTTTCAAGGCGCACTGCAAGCCGCCTCGGGTGCTCGCGATCCGACTAGCTTGGACGCAGCTTGGTCTGACCTGCGGCAGAAGTGGCCCATGATCATCGTGGTCGGAGTTATTTGGTTCATTGGCTGCTGTGCATTTGTAGGTTGGGGCGCCATGCGGTCGTATCATGTGTTTGCCGATGGAGTGAACGCGCGTAGCGCCGAGCACTTTCATCTAGACATGACGCGTATGAGTATCAGCAGTTCGGCCATCGTCGACGAGTTATCCTCGAAGAGCCCAACAGATAAGCCTGGTCCCGACATGGACGTTGCGTAGTTCAACCACCTCTTGG
>JADLDX010000667.1 GCA_020846515.1 Pirellulaceae bacterium | reverse complement strand
TTGGACGTCAACACTGGCGTACCGCAGGCCATCGACTCCAAAGCGGGTAAGCCGAAGCCCTCGCATAGGGATGGGAAGAGCAACGTCAGAGCACCGCTATACAGAGCCGGCACATGACCGGGCGCGAGCCATCCGGTTTCCACGATCGATGTTCGCAGATTCAGTCGTTCAATGGTCTCGTCCAGTACCTTCGATTGCCAGGAACGTCGACCGGTCAACACCAGTAGGACTTCGTCGCCATGCTTCTGCTTGAATAGTTGATAGGCTTCCAGCAAACGGACCAGATTTTTGTTACCTACACGCAAGTTGCCCGCGAAAAGAAAATAGGGACGTTGGATACCGTAGCCCTCTAATACGCTCTGCAAGGCATCACCCTGAATCGGTTGAAACTCTCGTTCGACCGCGTACGGGATGATGCTGATTCGCTCTTCGCGGACACCAAAGTGTTGAATCACCAAATCCTTGCTGACAATGGTGGGACAGATGATATGTTCGAAACGCCGCAGGCGCTGGTAGAGCATGAAGTTTAAACGCAAGCGAATGGCAGTTGGATAAAGATGCGGGTGCGTATGCACACAGACATCGTGCACTGTCACCACCAGCGGAACTGGGCAGCGAAGCGGCGGCACAAACGTGGCATGCACGATATCTACGCCACTGCGCGCGATGGCTCGGGGGAGGGACTACGGACTGCTTATCCACCGAGAGGCTGGCCGTAGTGTCTCGAAACGCACATTCGGTTGTTCGATGGCAAACGCGTCTACTGCTGACTGGCTCAAACAATAAACGTGCCAGTCATCGTCAGCGGGCAGGCGCGCCAGTTCGCGCATGAGGCTGATCTCATATGTTTCGACTCCACCACCCTGGCGACCAACAATCGCGGGAAAAATTCCTACTCGCATACACAATCTTTCTCAGGCACACGATCTTGATTAGGCACGACGCGCGATCTCACGGCAATGTCGCAAGAAGTCGTCCGTCACGACTTGGACGTCGAAGCGTTCCATCACGCGTTGCCGGCCCGCGCGCCCCATCGCTTTCATGCGGGCTTGGTCGCTGAGCATTGCGAGCACGGCGGACGCCAAGGCACTGGGATTGGCGGGCGGTACCAGCATACCGGTCTGACCGTCGGTCACGGCATCGGGAGTGCCTCCGATGTTGGTGGCCACGATAGGCAAGCCACTGGCCATAGCCTCCAGTAGCGCTACCTGCATGCCCTCGAGCAAGGAAGGTGACACCAACAAGTCAGTGGCGTCAAGCACCACTTTGACGTTGGGGACATAACCCAAGAAACGCACATGATTCTGGAGCCCTAAACTGGCTGCTTCGCGTTCCAGTTCTCCGCGCAAGCCACCTTCACCACGCCAATGCATATCGCCTTCACCAGGAACGAGATACAAAACCTCAGGATGCTTCGCGACGACCTCGCGCAGCGCTTGAAGCATATAGGTGTGGCCTTTGTTGACCGCTAATCTGGCGACGGTCGCCAATACCACTCGCGATGGATCGATCCCCAGTTCTAATCGAGCTTTGGCGATCTCGTGCTCCGATGGTGCGTGATGGGTTTGCGTATCGACAAAACTGGGTAGCAGATCGACCAATCGCTTGGGCATGCCGAAGCGGTGCAGTTCCGCGCGTTGAGCTTCGGAGTTAGCCAGCACGCGGTGAAACCGGCGGAAGGTAGCAAAACGTGCCAAATCAGCCGCTCGCAGAAAGGTTGATACCAGTTGCAAACGTCCATAGTAGGAGCCCAGCAATGGACGACCACGACCAAAGTTGGCCGCCAAGGCAGCAAACTCGGCCTTGACATCATGCGTGTGGATGACGTCGGGCTGAACGCGTTTGACTAAGGCCGCCAGTTGAAAAATGATGCCCGGACTCATTCCCGAGCGCGTGCGCAGGATATGGCTTTCGCCACCTCGCTTGATCATCTCCTCATGCAGGGCCAGCACAGGCGGTTCGCCATCCCACAGATTGGCCACTACATAACGTACCTGTTGCTTCGCCAAACGATCCGACAGGGCGAGAATCAAGTTCTCAGGTCCTTGGATACCACAGTCGCAAGAGCGTACGACCAGAATGGTTTTTACCGTTCCTGAATCGGTGTCATCAGGAGTCGTTGATTGTGCATTGAGGGCAGATGCCGAAGATAAGGGAGATGTTGAACCTGAGGTTGCCATGGACATCGCTGTATTCTCCACAAGTCAAAGAGCCCTCACTGGCCGCGAATCGAAATCGAATTTCCTTTGGCCATTGATCAATCGCCGGCTAGATCGCGACCAGTATACTTGCCCCAAGCGTGAACTGGGCCACCAAATTCTGCGTGGTCATATTGAAACTGTGTTTAATGACGCCTCCGCCAGCGGCCCCCTTTCCGACCTAACAGCGCTGGTCACCCCAGTCGGACCGTTCGACCTAATCGACCTGGCCACTGTTGCGGAGATCGTACAGTTTTTGGGTCGTGGATTGGCTGGCGTGGGGAGCACTCCACCCGGGGGACGCACACGGTTGTCTTTTGCTAGCATAAGACTCGGTAGTCTATTGCTAGCATAAGACATGCGCACATTTTGGGACACATGCAATCGTCTGTTGCTAGCACTTTTCCCTTTGGCGTGGTGCCTGCAATGAGGCCAGTCAAGTAACGCCCGGGGCATTTGGCTAGCAACGAGCGATCGTATGGGGACATAGGCAATGTCGTTTTATGCTAGCAATAAACGATTGTGTGTGTCCCCGGTTGCGGATGGCTAGCCCATGTTGCCACGGCGAATCGCGCTAGATCCTGGCACTGTCTCAAAGGGCACGGGGACACAAACAATGTCGCATTATGCTAGCAATATCCGA
>JADLDX010000666.1 GCA_020846515.1 Pirellulaceae bacterium | reverse complement strand
CTGTTTCGGCACGGAACGGCGGTCGGCCTGCACACATCGTGTAGATCACACTGCCCAAGCTAAACAGGTCGCTACGAAAATCGATCGCATCGCCGCGAGCCTGTTCCGGCGACATGTACTGAGGTGTGCCCGCATAGTGACCAGTATTGGTCAAGCTGGCATCGTCGGTTGTACGCGCCAGACCAAAGTCAGTGATCAGCGAGCGTTCTACGCCTTGCTCAAGCAAAATATTCGACGGTTTAATATCGCGATGAATCAAGCCTTGCAGATGAGCCGCATCCAATCCTTCGGAGATTTGCATGCCGATTCTCAGGATCTCGCATAACTCCAAAGGGCCTTCGCGATCCGGGCGTGCTTGCAGAGATTCGCCCGCTACATAGGGCATCACCAGGAACGGCGAGTCGCCGTTGGACTCCACTTTGTAGATCGGCACGACATGTTCATGCACCACAGCCGCTGCCGCCTTGGCTTCGCGTGAGAATCGTTGTCTGGCTGCACCATTGCCCGCCAGAAACGGGGCTAATAATTTGATCGCGACGTGTCGATTCAGCTCGGTGTCGATGGCCTTGAAGACGACGCCCATACCGCCCGAGCCGATCAGACGCTCCACTTCATAACGACCGATGCGGACAAGCATTTCTGGGTGCGTGGCAGGGCTCAGCAGCTGACTGGCCATCGACTCAGCCCAGCCCGATTGTCGATGATGAAAGTCGGCTTCAGCACTGTCCCCAAGCGGATAGCGAACAGACCTGGCGCGAAAGACGCGTGCCGAACCATCGAACCCAGAGAGCATCTCTTGGGCACGCTGCCACACTTGCCCATCAGCGGCCAGTTCCTCGAGTCTCTTTTGGCACTTGGGACATTGCTCGACCTCATCAAGAGTCTGTTCTAGATCTTGGTGGTCAGGGTGATGGTGTTGGCCATCGGCCTCGGCCAGGATCGCTACGAGTCGCTCATCGCTGCAGACGTGTCGTGGTTTTCGCACTTTATGCTTCCTCAGCTTCCTCAAACTGTTGAATGATTTGTTTGAGCCGGTGCATCACGCGACTTCTCCCAAAGTAGATATGTCCAGGCCGCACGCTCAATCGCTGAGCGACTTCCGCCACTGAGAGCCCTTCGATTTGCGTTAGCCAAAACGCTTGCCAGGTTTTTTCGGCCACTGCATCTCGAACTTGCTCAGCTGCCCAGAGAAAGACTTCGCGTTGGTAGTCCAAGTCCAGTTCCGAATCGAGATCATGATCGACCAGGTTCTCAGCTGTGCCATCGATGAATGAGTCGAATTGCAAGTAGGGACGCGTTGCTTGACGGGTTAGCAGATTAACGGCCTCATTCCTGGCTATCCGGCGCAGCCAGGCTCGAAAGGGGCCACGGTCAGCGCGTGCCAGCCAACTGGATATCGATCGCGCTATTCGCAAGAGCACCTCTTGAGCCACATTGTCCGCGTCCGCCGGTTGCAGACCACGTCGTGCCGCGACGCGGCCGATCACCGGCAGGTAAAGGCTTACGAATTCATCCCATGCCGCCATATCCTCCGCGTTTTGCAATCGCAGAATCAAACTGGCGCGTGTTTCTGGATGGACGGACATGTTCAACGCCGAAAAAAAGAAAAGCCGATTCAGTAAACGCTCGGTAGCTCGATGTTTCCACCAAAGAGACGCAGGGGGACTGCGTTTTCTTGCGCGCGGGCCAGAAAAAAAGAAAAAAATTTGACACTTCTCGCTGATCGCCGGTGATGGTTTCTTCAAAATCGTACTCGTACTCAGTGAAACGGTTCTCCTACTCGTACTCGATTGGTGCTGCCATTCGAGTACGAGTACGAGTACCGCCTGAGGCTGAGTACGAGTAGGGAAATGCAGTCAATTTGCTACTACCGTCGCGCGAATTACCGGCGATTAGCGAGAAGTGTCAAAAATTGAGACTTCTCTCTGAACACCACCATACGAACACGCGTTTTCAATTATGCCAGCGTCGATCTTAATGTGCGCCGAAAACCGTGGGCTAGCGCCCTGCGGCTGATAAGCCGGTACGCGTCAGCGTCCGGTTTAGCCCGACTAAAGACCGACGCCATTTTGCCAATGGAGTAGTCATTCAAGTTGCCTGAGAACGCTTGCGCCAGCGCTGGACATCCAGGTGTGCCAGCGGGTCGCCGTGGCCTACATACAATGTGCGCGAGGTTCGCGCGAGAATCGCATCGAGGCTACACATGGCTTGCGCTAGATCTTCGGCAAAGTAGTGATAGTTGGGTTTACTGGGAAACAGCCAGCCGCCCAGATACCCGCCCATAATCACATCGCCGATGATTGCATCACCAGCCGGTGTGATGAGCGATACAGAGCCAGCCGTGTGGCCGGGTGTTTCGAGTACAACAGCGTCGCAGCCAAATTCATCTAAGCGCATACCATCGACCAGTGTTACATCGGCTTGGATACGATCGAGCTTGGCATTCTGAAACAATCGGCTCAGAATCTTGCCCTGTATGCCGATTCCATTCAACGGGCCGTTGTGCCCTTGGTCGATGATGCCTTGATCCGCGGCGTGATAGGCAATGGGGCACTTGGCTTCGCTGGCTAGTTCCGTTGTGCTGCCCATATGGTCGGAGTGAATGTGCGTATGCACGATCAACGCCAGTTCGCTCAGTTCGATTCGCAGTTTCTTCAGGGCAGCGCGGATAGCGTAACTATCGTGCGAAGTGCCCGTATCGACCAAAATCGGCCGTCGGCCTACGAGCACATAAGCGTTCGATAGTCGCAGCTTTAGACGATGAACTTTCAACATGGCGTGCCTTTGCTACTTCTGTCCAATCCACTCTGGCTGCAAGTAGATCCGGGGGCAGACTCGGGATTCGGTCCGAGTTAGCCGCGAGACGATTTATTTCGCCGGGCGCGCGTCCCGGAACCCTAACGCAATTGGGTGCTCATTGCCAGCACAGAAGATTGCGTGGGTCCCCGGGGCTGAACTTGACCTATGTATGCTATCATAAAAGTCCTCCTCGCCTAATGAAACGTTTCACCGCGTTCAAGCATGGCTATCAGCTCAACCAATTTCCGTGCCTTGGTCTGGGCCTTCTTGGGCGTATGCAATCGATAGTAGATGGCATAGCGATTGGCTTTGGAGAGCGTCGCATAGAAGGCAGCGGCTTTCTTCGATTTCTTGAGAGCCGCCATGAACTCTGGTGTTTCAACAAAGGTTGAGGACGATGCATAGGCGGCATCCCAGCGTCCATCCGCCTTGGCTGCTTCGATGGCCGCTTGACCAGCCGGCTGCATGCGACCTTCTTTGGTCAGTCGTTCAATGTGCAGTTTGTTCTTTTGCGACCAAACACTGCGCTTGCCACGTGGAGTAAATTTGTGAATCCAAGAGACGTCGTCGCCCTTGCGCACGGGACCGTCGATCCAGCCATAGCAGAGCGCCACATCGAGCGCTTCAGCGTAGGTGACACTCGCATGTCCGCTGCCGGCCTTGAAGAAACGAATCCATACTCCTGCGTGTTCGCAATGATGCTTTGCCAACCAACGTTCCAATAAGATGGGTTTGGCGAATGCGAGAATAGGTTTATCGTCAGGGGCTTCTACTGGTTGAGGAGCAATTGTTGGTTGAGTTGGTCTCTTTTTCATGAAAGGTGCGCCCTGAATTGAATCGACTTTTTACTTTTTGTCTGACAATGTTTTGTCAGACTACTGCTCTCCGCGGGGCATACCCCGTGGAGAGCTTTCGCTAAAAGATTAGCCTTTGTGCGTCACAAGGCGTCGATCTTAATGTGGGCCGAAAACCGTGGGCTAGCGCCCTGCGGCTAATCAGCTGGCACGCGCTAGCGTTCGGTTTAGCGAGACTAAAGACCGACGCCCGACTAAACACATTGCTTAGAAAATATATCGCATGAGAAAATATAGTGCTTTAGTAGCCGAGCCTGCACGCGCCGATTGGTTGTGAACTCGCTTTCGATTGGAATCGAGTTACCAGATCGTTCATGATTCACTCTATCTGGTACTTCCCGATGCCATAGAGAAAAAGGGGTCAGGTCTGGGTCAGGTCTCTTTTCCTCGGAAAAGAAGACCTGACCCCTTTTTTCTCGCCCCTCCGCGGTTACCCCATGGTGGCTGGGCAATCGGTTGGTGGGCAAAGACGGTAGGCAATGCCGATTGCGCATGATGCACGGTTGGTATGCGTGCAGCGCGTGCTTGTACAACCCCGTTGGGGTATGGTTCGCGAGTACACCGTAAACGCAGGGCGCGCCGCCTATGGCGTCGAACCTGGGCTATAAGCACGTGGACACGTCCGGTTCGGGATAAAGGCATTAAAATTGGCGCCCCTCCGTCGGTGTTTTTGTGGTGGTCAGGGGTGGTGTTTGTTTGTGCAGTTATGCAAAATGTTGAAATTAACATGCACTTGCTACAATGTGATTCATGCTCACCCACACAGAATCAGAATCCCCCGTCACGCAGTGGCTTCGGCTATTGGAAAATGGCCAGCCGGATGCGGCACAGCCATTGTGGGAACACTTCTGCCGACGCCTGATGGATTTGGCCTCCGCTCATTTGAATCCTAGATTGAAGATGGTCTATGACGAGGAGGATGCTGCGCTGAGCGCCTTCCATAGTCTGTGCCGTGTGATTGCGGACAACAGACAGACCGATCTTTCAAATCGTGAAAACTTTTGGCGATTGCTTGTCGTCATTACCGAGCGAAAGATCATAAGGAGATTGAAGTATGAAGGGCGCGGCAAGCGTGACTTCCGTCGGACGTTGGTGGCTTCAGTTCTGACTGCTGGTGATTCGGCTGAAGTAAGTCGAGATGTCGATTTACCTAGTCGAGAACCGACTCCAGAGTTTGCAACGGAGTTCGCGGATATCTGCAATCGATTGTTTGACGAACTGGCGGATGACTTGCTGAAGAGTATTGTTCAATTGCGTTTGACGAGTCATTCCAACGAAGAAATTGCTGCAAAACTTGGGATTTCCAAGCGAACTGTGGAGCGAAAGCTGTTGATTATTCGTGGGCGCTGGGAGCGAATTGCCAACAACGTAGAGACATGAGCCAGGTCGATCTAAAGCAGCTGAAACTTGAAGACGTTGAGTTGATTGATTCAGCCTGCGAATCCTTCCAGATGCGCTGGCGGAATGCTGATGCAAGACCGAATATTGACGACTTTCTGGTTGGCTTTCCCGACGAGCTGCAAGCGCCTTTGGCCTTGGAGTTGATCGAATTGGAGCTGAGTCTTCGCCGAGGTGCGGGCGAAACTCCATTAACTTCTGAGTATTGCGAACGTTATCCTCAATGGACCAGCGAGATCGCATCGCTTGAAGCGTCAACTGATTCCGTCACTCTGCCGCCACACTCCATTGATTTGCCGAAGCAAATTCCCGGCTATGAACTGGGGGAAGAGTTGGGGCGCGGCGGCATGGGAGTGGTCTACAAAGCGCTGCACGTTGGACTCGGGCGCCACGTGGCGCTCAAGATGGACATTATCCAGGCTGGCCCATCGCGCAATGAAATCGAACGCTTCCGCACGGAGGCAGAGTCAGCGGCTCGATTGCATCATCCGAACATCGCCCAGATCTTTGAGATTGGCAGCATAGATCACGTCCCTTTCTACACCATGGAGTTGGTCGAGGGTGGGAACCTCAATCAGGCTTTAGCCAAGCAGCCGCTGGGGCCTGCTTCGGCGGCTGAATTGTTGATTCATGTGGCACAAGCAGTAGCCTACGCGCACGACATGGGAATCGTACACCGCGATCTCAAGCCTTCGAACATATTGTTGCAAACTCGTTCATCATCGGCCGGTAGCTCCACCTTCCATAAGGATGGCCTGCAGTATCGCTCCTCTACCAGCACGGGCTGGGTTCCCAAAATCACCGACTTTGGCCTGGCAAAAAAGATCGACTCGCACGGTGGACATACACTGACGGGCGTAGTTGTTGGCACACCAGACTACATATCACCAGAGCAGACATACGGTCGGTCCGATCAAGTTGGTCCGGCGACGGATATTTATGCACTGGGCGCGATACTCTATGAGTCGATCGTTGGCCGACCACCATTTCGGTCGGCCAACCTGTTCGAGACGCTCGAGCAAGTTCGATTTAAAGACCCGGTGCCACCGAGCCGAATACAGTCTTCGGTCCCGCGCGACCTGGAAACGATCTGCGTGAAGTGTCTCGAAAAGCAACCGCAGAATCGTTACGCAACTGCGGGCGAACTGGCGGCGGATCTCGACCGGTTCCTGCAGGGACTGCCGATTGCTGCGCGTCCTGTCAGTCGCCTTGAACAGGGCTTTCGATGGACGCGGCGAAACCCCGTTGTGGCCAGCATGATCGCGCTGATCACCTTGCTCACCATGGCAGTGATCCTAGTGCCTAGCTGGCTGGTCATTCGATTGAATCAAGCATTAAAGGTTTCGGACGCCTTCGCAATTCAGGCTGCGAAAAATGAACACGAAGCGCGGGCCCGCGCAGCGGCAGAGGAGGAAGCCAGGCTGGCAACGGAAGATATCCACCGCGAAAGTCAGGGCCATCTGGTCGGAATGCGTATCCTAGCGGGAGATAGCTGTAGCAACGCGTCAAACTCGCTTCGAGCTTTGTTGTGGTATGCACATGCCTGGACTGACGATCGATACGATTCTCGCAACGAATATGAGCACCGCATGCGAATTGGGCAAGCCATTCGACAACTGCCTCAGTTGGTCGGCTTGTGCATTCACAAACATGCAGTCGATGACTTTTATGTCAATTCGTCGCTAAACCGAGCTGTACTGTTGGACGAACACCAGAATGCCACCCTCTGGAACCCGACCCGAGGAGAGTTGTTGGGAACGCTCGATCACGGCTGGCCAGTCGCGAGTGTGACCTTGGTCGAGAAAGCCAATCAAGCCATCACTTCGGGCGGAGCCAGCGTCAGGCTGTGGAATATCGATACGCCTGAGCTTTCGCGCGAGTGGAAAACGAAAGCTGAGGTAAAGTCATCAGATATCAGCCGTGATGAAGTGTGGGTTGCTGCCGCGTGCAGTGATAACATCATTCGAGTCTGGAGCCGTGAAACCGGAGCAGAGCATCCGCTGTCTGACACCCAAGGTACCAATTGGGCAACCGACTCCACGCCCGTATGGGCTTCCTTCACACCGGACAGCCGAGCCTTGTTGGCCATAGACCAGGAACATCGCCTGTATGTTTGGAACCTGGATAGCGGAGCCTTACTGACAGATAAACTCAAGCACGATCTGTTTCCAACTCATGAGAGATCGCTACCCAAGTTTGATAGCGATGGGCACTCGTTAATCACCTGGGCAGAGAAAGAATTCTCACTGATCGATACGAAAACCTGGCAGGTAGTCGCCAAGCGAAGTACCGTTGCCAACGTCACGGATTTTGCTTGGGCTAAGTCATTTAAGCAGATGGTCTTTGCAACGCGATCAAGTCTTTTTCGCTGGTTGACTGTCACAGATGATGACGCGAGTTCTTTCGAGACAAATGCCATGGTAGATACCCTCGCACCCAGGCAGACAATGCTTTGTGATCAAAGCGCGGACGGCAGTTTGGCAGCAGTTTCCAGCTCTGGAGGTGTGATCAACGTCTACAAAAGCGATAAACACGAATTGTTCGTGCGACTGCGGGTTCTCGGCGAGGTCACGCAACTGCGTTTCGTGGACCTGGAAGACGGCACTCAATCGCTGGTAGCCTCGGGCTCGGATGGTACGGCGCGCGTGTGGGTGTTGCGTCAGCCCAGCTTTCGGAATTTGGAATTTGATTATGAAGCAGAACTGCCAGGCCAGAGTGAGTGGATCCAGCGCGATGGTCAGAAATTGACGTTGAGCCCTGATGGAAACCGCGAAGTATATTTTTCAGATCGAGTACTAAGACTGTGCGCGCGCCACGCTCAAGATGACATCACCACACTTGAGTTTGAAAGTACTTTGCAGCGTATCTCGTTTGCGAAAAAGGCCACTCGTGTGGCGGTCAGCGATTCGACAAGTTGCCGCGTATTCGATACGACCAATGGGCGATGCATTGGAGAACTCTATCGAGGCCAGGCCAGCCTTTTGCGAATACAGATGTCCAACGACGGGCAGCGATTAATGACATGGCGTGCCGGCCAGGTGGCAAGCGTCTGGGATGTTGACAGTCAATCGCAGTTGCTCGGCATTGAAGGCAATCCTGCTACGACTGATTTCGGGATGCAGTCGAAAGGGCGAGAGATTGGCGATGTGTGCTTGAGTTCTGACGGCAAGCAGTTGATCCAGCGGCTCGAAGGTTACCCACGGACACAAATTTATCGAGTCGACAGTGGAGATCTGATTACAGAAACTGACACACAGATCGGTATAGCTGCGCCCATCGCCATATCAACGGATACCAATCGATTTCTGGTCGGCAACTCGGACACGCGAGCGCGCGTCTGGGATGCGGCACAGGGAAAACCCGTTGGCCCTCTTCTGCAACATCCTTCTTTTGTCCGCTTGGGCTGTTTGAGCCCGGATGGGGAACTAGCTGCGACATTTGCTGCCGACGGGAAATTCCGAATCTGGAATTCGACGCGAGGCGACTTGGTATTGTCAGGTGAAATGGCGCTGCAACGAGGCAAGTTTTGGTTTGGTTCTGACTCTCGACGTCTCTTCATGCGTAGCCAATCGGGCGTAATGCACGAGATAGGCATTCCACGTTGGGACGCTGACCTCGATGTTTTGAATTCTCTCATTGAGTTGGTTAGTTGCGAGCGAATCGATGAGACGCAGGGGATAGCCGACCTGACAGTCGAGCATTTTCGAAACAATCACGCGACGTTCATTGAAGCCTGGAAATCGTCTTTGCCAATCTATTAACGCTCTCTCCACGGCCCGTCAAGCTGCCGAAAAATGGCGACTTCCCCTACGTCAGCTTTCTCTCTGCCGATGACCTGTAGTGGAAGTTGTTAAACTTCCACACCACGTAAAACCTGATAACACCGATGTCGTTGGTCTCTAGCCCACGTTACTCTTTACTCCCGATTGTCTCTCCTATGTCTGTCCGACTTCGCGCCGTTCAACAAAGTGATCTGCCGGTCTTCTTCAGAGATCAGGAAAACACCGAAGCCTCGGAAATGGCAGCGATCAAGCCGCAGACGTCCGAAGCATTCTATGGCATTGTTCAATCCCAGCCATGGCAATGAACGAATCCACCGATCGCACAAACGCCAACGGTGTTTGCTCAGTCATCGAGCCGCTATGCACGGGCGTCTCTGCCAAAGAAACCACCAACATTGGGTCACGCGACACTGGGTTCGGATGGGGCATCCGCAACTTCAAAATTTTTTTGTCGCATAGCTAACGACGATGGTCATAAGACTAATGATATTCCGGAAATTCAAATTAGTTTGTTCAGGAAGAGATAAGGACGTCTCGCCTTTGCATGATTGAAATTGTCGTATTTGGGGGGTGGTTGGGCCGATGGAATTTTACAGTTTGCTACGTAGTTTGGCTAACTTTCTTTGCACAGCTGGGTTGTTGGGCTGCATCTGGGTAACCAACTCATCCACCTCCGCAGCCGCCTTTATGCTTTCGAATCTCGCCGCTCTCGAATCTGATAACACAGCCGGTTCCGTGTTCGGCTTTGAAGCCTCTGGCGCCATCTCAGTTGGCTTCAAGGTATTCGCCCCCACGACGCTCGGTAGTGTTGAGTTGAGACTGCGAGCCAACAATGGTTCCTCGGCCACCAAAAATGCCACGCTCGAACTGCGTGATGACAACGCCGGCAATCCTGGTGCGAAGCTCGCTGACTTCAACACAGTCGCTGTTGGTACAAGTTTTCAAGCGGCCAGCTTCAATCCGACGACCAATGTTGTCTTGACATCAGGTTCGACCTATTGGCTGACACTGGGAACAACGATCCTTGGCGGTGGTGACG
>JADLDX010000665.1 GCA_020846515.1 Pirellulaceae bacterium | reverse complement strand
TCGAAATTCTGGGCATGAACACAACTAAACCAAGCATAGGCTTCGGTCCCAGAGTAGAGGGCTGACATTCTGTTCGTGCCAATCGCCAGGAAAATGCTGTAACCTTCAGCTTTCTGGTGGCTCTATCATATTGATACCTGAAGCAGCCGTGTAAAAAAAGCCATTGGTAGGAGTGAAAACATGCTCAAGCGAAATATGGGAAATGTTGACCGACTCGTTCGAATTGCCGTCGGTGTTGGTCTGCTGGCCATCGTTTTCGTGGGGCCGCAAACACCGTTGGGCTACATTGGCATTGTGCCCCTATTGACGGGAATAATTGGATTTTGTCCGGCGTATTGTCCGCTAGGACTGAGCACCTGCCGAGTTCCCAGGCAATAAGCACTGAAGCAAAATAAGCAACTAAGCAAAACGAGAGCTTGAGCGAAACGAGTTGCTCGAGAACCATTCGTCGCCGAAAAACAAAAAGGCTTGGATCGTAGCTTGGGCACTCTTCTCTTGCCCGATTTCAAACCGAGATGACGGGCAATTTAAGATGACGGGCACGAGTGCCCGCCTGACGATCTTTGCCAACGAAAAAGGCCGTCGAGCAACAAGAGTATCGCCCGGATGTCTCTTGTGCTGACGGCCATATTCAAACCTAACATGCGAATCCAATCGCCCCTCAGAGATCAGACTCGCAGAGGAATCATACGCGATAGCTCGCGGTAAGCAAATATTTTGTCGCACTTTCGCCACTTGAAGCTCGTCTATGGGGCTTCGGCAAGGCGACTTCTTTACTTGATCGTTTATGGTAACGTTACCTGCACGCGGCTCACTTTGCCGCGATATCAAGCAGGTATTGAAAGTGGAGAGGCAACGACAAGATGGCGAGTCTATTTCAAGAGTTTCGATTGAAGGACGTGGTCCTCCGCAATCGGATCGTTGTTTCCCCGATGTGCCAGTATTCATCCGACAACGGCTTTCCAAACGATTGGCACTTCGTCCATCTCGGCTCGCGCGCCGTGGGCGGAGCGGGCCTGATTATCGTGGAAGCGACAGCAGTGTCGCCGGAAGGCCGGATCAGTCCAGCCGATAGCGGCATCTACCTGGATGAGCATATTCAACCGTTCGCGCGCTTGAGCGAATTCATGAAGCAGCATGGAGCCGTGCCGGGAATCCAGATTGCGCATGCTGGTCGTAAAGCCAGTGCGAACAAGCCCTGGGAAGGCGACAATCATATCGATAACCTTCAAGGTGGCTGGGACACGATCGCACCTTCGCCGGTGGCCTTTGGTGGCAACTTAACCAAAGTACCCAAAGAGATGAGTGTTGCAGATATCGATCACATACGCCAGTCATTCGTGAACTCAGCGCAGCGCGCCCTAGCCGCCGGTTACGAATGGTTAGAACTTCACTTCGCCCACGGCTACCTGGCCCACGAGTTCTACTCGCCATTGGCCAACCAGCGAACCGATCAGTATGGAGGCAGTTTCGAAAACCGCATTCGCTTCCTGCTTGAGACATTTACCGCCGTCCGCAATGTGTGGCCTGAACGTCTGCCTCTGACGGCTCGCCTGTCGGTGACTGATTGGATCGAAGGCGGTGTGACCGTAGAGGAATCGATCGAGTTGGCTCGACTGCTAAAACAGGCGGGCTTAGATCTGCTTGATATCAGCCACGGATTTATCACCCCCGATATCTCGCAGGTACCGTGGGGGCCAGGCTTCATGATTCCCATCGCCAGCCGCATGCGTCGAGAATTGGATTTACCTGTCGGCGTGGGCTGGATGATCGTCGATCCGCAACAGGCGGAAGATGCCGTCCAGCATGGACATACCGATCTGGTATTGCTGGCCCGAGAGATGCTGCGCGATCCGTACTGGCCATATCATGCGGCCGTGAAATTGGGTGTTTATCAAGCCGCCGAAATCCTACCGGTGCAATATGCCAGGGCGGTCAAGCGTTGATTTGGGAATAGGATGAACCGAGTCGCGGAGCGATTCGGCTACAGCGGAGCGATTCGGCTACTGCTAATCGCGACGAAGATCGCCGGTGTAGCTGACAAATTGCTGATGGTACCAGGCCAGCCAGGCGCGTTTATCGTAGCCATAATCCTGACTAGTCAACGTCACCAATGCGCGTTGCACGGCCGCGTTCTCCGATGGCAGATTGCCCATCTTCACCGGATCGTTGCCGAATGAGAAGCCTCCAGAACCAAAACCAACATTCGTGCTATTGCCACCGCCAGATATCTGTCGGCGATGAAAGGTGACGACATGCTCGATCAGCGGCAAGATGGCCCGACTATCGCCTAAATCCTCAAGGGCTCGAGCCGCCGTGTTGATGGCTGCTGGGTCGTCAGATTTCAAGGCGCCCATAAACGCGATAGCCGATGAATGTGGGTCGATCTGCTTCAGGGCATCGATACACTTCGTACGCAGGGATTCCCAACCGCGAACAGCGTTAATGTCCGACGCATTAGGTTCTGCCAGGCTCAAACGTATCAGGGTTTGCACAGCCGCGGCGTCGGCTAATCGCTCGAGAGTGGCGACAAACATTAACTTTAATTCGACCGATAACGTGTCCTTGCGCAGAGCGTTGGCTTTGGGGAAGAGGACTTCGGCGATGGCTGCGGAGGCCATTGGGCCATCAAGCGTTTGCAGTTTGGTCATCGCGTCTGCAGCGAGTCGCGGATTGTTCAAATTTTGAATCGCTCGGCGAATATCGTTGGCCATTTGTACGCGCTGCGTATTGGCTTTCTCTTCCGCGGCTTGGATGTCAATCAACTCTTGAAAGCGATATTTGTTGCCACCAATGGAGACCTTACCGCGGCCTTCTGTCATCAATTCATTTCGCTTGATCCAACGGCCATCATCACCTTTGGTATAGCCCATGCTCGAGCGCGCAATTCTGTTCTCCGAATCCAGCTCTAAGACTCGCTGGTAATGTGCTTCAGCATAATCCTTCAAGCCGTTCTTTTGACTGGTCGCCGCCTGTTCAAGATGGAACTCGACGGTATCGGCGCCCGATTTCATCGATTCAGCGTACGCCTGTTCCGCTGAGGTCGGTCGAATGTGTTGCTTGACTTCCGATTGGTTGAGCAGCAACATAGTGCCTGGGCTCAGTTCAATCACCAGCACTTTGTCTTTGGTGGATTTAACCGTCCCAACGATCCGCCGGCCATCCTTGAGCAGAAACTCATCGGCCCGCACCACGGAGCAACACGAACACGCAATCAGCGCCAGGCATAATCCGGCAAGGGCTTGGTTAGTAGTCCTTCGAGGGCATTTCATGGCGAATCTCTTTTAAGCACCGTCGACACGTCCAAGTCCATTGATTCAATCTCTACTGCTTTCCCCAGGCTGTCAATCTATTTCCAGCGTAATGCGGCATTTTTGTGTCTGTCGCTAGACGCTGGCCCATTGAATTCGGAGAATGACGGAAACTGCACACGACCACGCCGCCCCATCTGGTTTTCTAGGCGGGCATACCACACGATGGCACGATAGGTCTTACGATGAAAATCAACAACCTGATTCCGGACCGCCTGCGAGAACCGCCATCACGCTGTATATGGCTGCCCGTTTGGCTGGCCGTCTATATCGGCTGCTCTATGCTCTGCTCGGCGGGGTTCTGCTTGGCGGGGTTCTGCGTGGTCGGGTTCTGTTTGGTAGGCTGCTCGAAAAGCAACGGTCCCCCAGACCGCCCGGCCAAAAGCGCAAGCCAAGCATCCAAGCCTGTTTCGGAGGCTAAGCCAAGCCATGATACTGCTCGGAAAAGCGACCAGCCTTCAGGAGAGATCGAGAAAGACGCCGCAGAATCTCCTAAGTCGGCTGACCCGCTTAACTCGGCTGACTCAGCTAATTCGGCAGCGTCAACTAACGCGACTGAGCCATTAAATTCAACTGGGCAAGCCAGCGCCAACAGTCCCACGACGTCAATCAAACCCACTGCTGGAATCATGCCGACGCAATCTGCCTCGGC
>JADLDX010000664.1 GCA_020846515.1 Pirellulaceae bacterium | reverse complement strand
AATCCTCGTTGGCAGCGCACCGATCGATTTGCTCACTCGCGATATCAACGGTGATGGGCATTCCGATGTGCTTGTGCTGGATGATGTAGCTAATGCAGTTTGGGTTCTCAGCGGTAGTGCCAGCGGTGCTCTATCAGCGCCAGTTTCTATCGCCCTGGGTGACAAACCTGGCAAATTCACAGTGGCTGATGCAACCGGCGACGGACAACTCGACGCAGTCATCACCCTGCTCGAATCCAATCGCTTGATGATCCTGCCGCGCATAGGCGTTCAGCCTGCTAGCCCGCCAATCTACGTTTCAGTAAGTGGTTCACCTAGCGATATCCAAGTCACCGATCTCAACGCCGACGGCAACCCCGACTTGGCCACTACGCTGCCGGGCTCGAACGTGCTGAGCGTTCTCTACGGGCGAGGCAACAATCAATTTGCCCGAGCCCAAAACATCGCGGTCGGCGACAAGCCCACGCGAGTCACTTTGGCTGACGCTGATGAAGACGGCCGCATGGACTTGATCGTCGCCAACTCGGGCGATAACACGGCCAGCGTCATCTACAATCGCTTCGATCCCAACGAAGTCTATCGTTACGACTCCGATGCCATTGATCCCGACAACGACACACTTACCTATTCTATTGTCGATGGACCTGGCGGCTTGATTATCAACAGCCAAACCGGAGCACTGTTGTGGGCCGCTTCGCCAGATCAAGTCGGCGAACACTTGGTAACGATCTCTGCCGATGACGGTCGCGGCGGTATGGCCACGCAGTCGTTCAAGATCGATGTCCAGCCGGCTCGTGACAATGCCCTGCCACTGATCGCCACCGAACCCAATACAAAAATGGGCGCGGGTGAGACCTTCACCTATCAAGCCACGGCGCTAGACAACGATCGAGACACCCTGCGTTATGGCTTGATCGATGCACCTCCCGGGGCAACCATCGATCCCACCACAGGCAAAGTCACTTGGGACGCTCGCGCCGATATGGCATTGAGCTTCGCTCCATACGGTAGTGCGAACGGTGTCAATAACAGAGGACGTGTCGAGATCGAAGCCCATCCGAGTCTTCAACCCACCAGCCTCACCGCCGAAGGTTGGTACAACTTCACCAGTTTGCCCGCCAGCAATCAGCGCACGAATATCATTTCCTCCGGTATCGCCACCTCGACCGGAACAACTTACTCCCTTTATAACTTCGGCAATGCATTCTTACGCTTGGAAGTCGATTACCCTTCGCCAACGGCTTCTTTTACTTTCAGCATTCCATTCGTTCCATCCACTAACCGTTGGACTCACTTCGCGATCACCATTGATGATACTACCCGAGCTGCCAAGATCTTTATCGATGGAGTAGAACGCGGTTCGACAACTCTACCCAGCCCGTTGGTTTACAATCCAACTGCAAATGCTTTGGTCGGCGATAGTGGCCTCAATTTCACGCGAGCCATCATAGATAACTACCGACTGTGGAACGTGGTGCGCACACCAGCTGAAATCGTCGAAGGTCTGTCGCGGCAATACGATGGCGATACGCGCTTGGTGCTGGACTATCGTTTTGACGAACCCCAAACGCAAACCGTTCGCGACTTTTCACCAGCAGGCAATCACGGCTATCGTAAAGCAGGCGGCATTTTGCCAGTCTTCGTGCCAGGTCTGGCAGAAACCGGCAGCCATCAGTTCACTATCGGTGTCGAAGATGGCCGTGGCGGCTTTGACCAGCAATCCTTTACGCTCGATATCCTGCCCGAGTTACGCGGTTCAATACGCGGTCAAGCCTTTGATGATCTAGATAGCAGCGGTGCCCGCAACGGTAGCGAACCAGTCTTGCCTGGTGTGCATTTGTTCATCGACACTAACGACAACGGCTATCCCGATCCAAGCGAATCGCAAACCACCACCGATACCAGTGGCAACTATCAATTTAATGGGCTGTTGCCTGGTAACTATCCCGTGCGCGTAACACCCGTGGCCGGCTACGAAACGCCATCAGCCGGCAATGTATCGGTGACTGCCAATACAAACAGTGTGGTCGATCTGGCGCTGGAGCAACTGGACCTCGGGCAGATTCGCGGACAACTCAGAACTACTGATCTCGACCCAATTAGCTACTGGAAAGTCTTCGCCGATCTGGATGTCGATGGCGTGTTGGATGAAAACGAACCGGTTGCTACCAGCGACCGCGCAGGCAACTACGCACTCTCGGGGCTCAGTGCGGGTACCTACACGATTCGCACGGAGTTGCCTGCCGGTTGGTCGGTGTCTTCGGGTATCACTGGTCAGAACGTGACGCTAGCCGCCGATGCCATCTCGTCGAATAACAACTTTGATCTCGTAGCCACGAATACTTCGGTCACCGGTGGCTTGCATTTCGTCACCTCCCCTGCCCTGACCATTGAAGCCCGACAAACATATCGCTACTCTTCCGTGGCCATCGGCATTCACACTGAACTGATCACTTACGATCTATCGCTTGCGCCTGAAGGCATGTCGATTGATCCAGCCACGGGTCTGATAGCCTGGCGGCCCAGCATTGCACAAGTGGGCGAACAGTTAGTTGTGCTTCGCGCGACGAGTGCATCTGGCTCGATCACCTTGCAGGACTTTACCGTCACCGTGACCGCGCCCAATACGGCGCCTGTCCTGACAACGGGCTTGCCCGGCACCGCCTACGTTGGCCTGGTCTATGCCGTAAATCTCTCAGCACAAGATGCTGAATCGCAAGTGGTCAGTTACCAACTCCTGAGCGCACCGGCACCAGCCACGCTTGACTCGGTCACGGGCCAATTGCGTTGGACGCCTACGCTGGCCGATGTGGGTACGGCCGCCTTCTCGATTGAAGTGCGTGACTCCAGCGGCAACACGTCGGTGGTGAGCGCCAATGTTCAAGTCGTTAATGCCCAGCCGGCAGCTACGCCCTACCAAATCACTCTGCCACGCACGTTGATTGGCTTGGGGCAAGCATACCTGGCGCAAGTCACCGGTCAGGATGCGCTCGGACGGCCGCTCAGTTGGTCATTGACAAGCGGACCGACTGACATGTTGGTTAGTTCCGATGGCACGCTGCGCTGGACACCTGGCAATGATGATCTGGGTACACAATCCATCACCGTCCGGGCGACCGATGTCGATGGCGGCATCACCACGCGCTCATTTGATCTACAAGTCGTTGGTCGACCAGTGAACGTTGCCCCGGTCATCGTGTCGACACCCATTGCGTCCACCGTCTTGGGCAGCCTGTATCAATACGCTGTCGCTGCTGAAGATGCCGACGCTGACCCACTCGCTTATGCGCTGCTGGATGCCCCGATCGGAATGAGCATTCATCCTTCGCTGGGCACACTTCGCTGGACGCCAGCGGCGGACCAGTTGGGCGAGAGCGACGTTTCGGTGCAAGTAACCGATCCGGACGGGGCTTCTGTTATTCAAGCCTTTAAGCTGAAGGTTTCTCGTTCGGGTGGCCCGCCGGCGATCACTTCTATTCCACCTACCGAAGCCGCAGTGGGTGTGAGCTATCTGTACACGGTTGCAGCTCGCGATGCTGAGAATGATCCACTGGTCTATCGATTGCTGGCCGCACCAGCCGGGATGACGATCGTGCAAACAACGGGTGCCATATCCTGGACACCGCTGGCCAGCCAGCTTGGTCAGCAAGACGTGGTCATTGAAGTCAGCGATGGTATCGGCGGCGCGGTTACACAAGCCTTCGCGATCCGCGTGGCCACTGGAGTGCCCAACTTGCCCCCAGTGATCAATACGACAGCACCACGTTTCGGTTCGGTCGGCGCCGCTTATAGCTATACGCTGCAAGCGACCGACCCAGAATCAACCGCTCTCACTTACTCACTTGGTCAAGGGCCCGTTGGTATGACGATCAACGCCACGAGCGGCCAGGTCAGTTGGACACCAGCGGTTGGTCAAACGGGCAAGTTTGTGGTCACCTTGATTGCGACCGATGCGGGTGGGGCCAGTGCCATCGAGTCCTTTGAATTGGACGTGTTAGCCGCCAATAGTCTGCCGACGATTATCAGCACCGCTCCGCTGGAAGTTCCGGCCGGCGCATTGTTTACATATCAAGTAATTGCGCGCGACGCTGACCTGGACCAACTTAGCTACACATTGACCGCATCCCCGGCGGGTGCATCGATCGACAGCTTTGGTAAGATCATCTGGCCGACCACGGTGCCCCTGATCGGCTCGCATAACTTCGCTGTTCGCGTGAGCGATCCACGCGGCGGAGTGGCTACTCAATCCTTTACGTTGAGCGTGATCGAAGACGTTGTGCCGCCCAAGGTTAGTCTCATCGAGAGCCTGGGTGACGCCAATCGTAACATCCTGCCCTGGCAAGGGCCATTTATTGTCTATGCGCGGGCCATCGACAACGTGGCCGTCGCTTCGCTGACACTGACCGCCAACGGACAAGACATCCCGCTCAGCGCTGCTGGCACGGCCACATTCACCTTCGAAGATTGGGCCTTCCAGCAGATCAACGCCACAGCGACGGCCGTGGATACCAATGGCAACATCACGACCAGGACGATCAGCTTTGACTACGACTTCCCTGAAGGTTGGAGTGGTGCAGGGACAGCGGATATTCCGACGGTGGCCATCACCAGTCCCACCGATACGGCGGCCGTGTTTGGCATGGTTTCCATTCGCGGCACGGCTTCGCACGCCAACTTCGCTGGTTACAAACTATCCTATCGCCGCATCGACGAGACCACTTACACGCAGTTCTTCGAGAGCACGACCGCTGTGGTCAACGACCTGCTGGGCGTCTGGGACACGAGCTTGCTGATCAACGACGAATACGTGATTCGGCTAGAAGCAGCCTCCAACAGTGGCGCGGTCAATGTTGTTGAACACAATGTTGGCGTGAGTGGTGAATTGAAGTTAGGCAATTTCCGCTTGGCATTCGCCGACATGGCCATACCTGTGGCTGGTATACCGATTGAGATCACGCGCATTTACGATACGTTGCAAGCGGATCGCGAAGGTGACTTTGGATACGGCTGGAGACTTGAGTATCGCAACACAGATTTGCGAGTTGGCTTGCCGAAGAGTGGTTTCGAAGATATTGGCATCTACTCACCGCTGCGTGACGGTGTAAAGGTTTATCTCAACGTACCTGGCGTTGGTCGACAGGGCTTTACGTTCAACCCGGACATCCGTGTATTGCCTGGCTTTGGTGGGAATAACTTGGTGTTGGCTCGGCCGAGATTT
>JADLDX010000663.1 GCA_020846515.1 Pirellulaceae bacterium | reverse complement strand
GCGTGGTGGCTGTTGTTAGCGATGAAGTCTTGACCACGTTGGCCACAGCCATGGGTGGTACCGATCCCTATGGTAACTCGCCTCCTGGTGGAGCTTTAGTCTGGTTTCAAGATGTAGTACTCGATGGTCCCGATTGGTCGTTCGGTCCCAACTTCACGGTAGCGGCTGGTGGTGGTTCCGTCACTGTGCCGACACCCACTACCGGCACCCTTATCAAAGGCGCAGTCAGCGTCTACGAGCGCGTGATCAATGTGCAGTAATGATGACATGGTCATTGGTCACCTGACCCCGAATACTAATCAATCAACTACTCGATCGTTCGCCCCAGCGCTCTGGGCCAGCCAACATAAAAATCCCGTTTGGAGTGCATTATGCTGATCAATAGGAAACGACGCCGCCACGGTTTGGTGCTGCTGATCGTCCTGGGGATGTTATCGCTGCTGAGCTTGTTGGCTGTGACTTATGTAGTCTTTGCGACGCAAAGTAGAAGTGCCAGTACGGCCTTGATCAAGCGCGACTATCGCGAGACGCCTTCGGAACACTTGCTCGATCAAGCCTTTCGACAGGTGCTGCGCGGAACAACGGATATGCACTCCGTGGCTTGGAAAAATGATCTCCTCGGCGATTTGTATGGTAGTAATCCGCCCAGCGCCGCTGGCAGCGACTCGCCATTGTTTTTGACCGCACGCTATATTCTCGGCGCGAACGGACTGCGTGACAATCCGCAGCGCAATCAAGCAGGCAATGATCCATATTCCATGCCGGCTGGCTGGCCGGCCTTTGATGTAAACAGCCTCGAGGGTCCGCAAGCCTTCGGGGGTACGCCTGGGCAATTTTTGAAAATTCCTCTGGCTTGGGTGACTGGTTCGTTCTCGATCGCCACTTTCCCATTGCCCGAACAGTGGGATGCCTGGAATGGTCGCACGATTACTTTCCTTCAAGGACCACTGATTGGCAGATCGTTCCGCATCATTCGTTACATCGGCGAAGTGGATGTAATCGACGTGTCAGGTACGCCAACTCTGGATCCATTACGCGCTGACCTGCAGTATACGATCACGATTGATCTATCGAGCGTGGCTGATGAGCTGGTGGCTGTGCGAAACTCGGCGACGGGCGTCGTCACTACGGCTCCGATCACGGATTGGCTAGCGACCGAACCTGCGTCGTTGCTCTACCAAAACTATGGCCCTGCGCTGACTCTACCGTATACGTTTATGGTCAATGCCGGGGTGATGAACTCCAATGGCATGGGCTTGGATATGTCCGGGACCGTCACCAATGCGACGACTACTGGTGGAAACTTTGGGGGCGCTGTACCGGATGCGTATCTGGGCAATCGAGCTCAGTCGCGATTGTTTAATTCGGGCTACGCACCTGCGGGTGATACCGATGAACCTTGGGATGCGGCTGATTACCAAAACTTTTTCATGGCCTTAAAGCAGCAGGCTGTCACCGGCTCTTCGGGCAGTGATGACATCATTCCTTCGTTCCATCGACCTGCCATTCTCAATCAGTTGTTTGCCTTGTCGCCTGACCTGTCGCCGATTGCCAATCCGACGGATCCCTTGGTCAGGCAGAACTTTCTGGACTTCCTCGAACTGGTCCAGCGCGCGACGGGTCGTCCCGTGTCGTACAACTTGACTGGCTTTGGCGCCGGCGGCGTGAAGAACGCGATGTTCTCCGGATCGAATGGTCTATCGGCTGCATTTGGTGCCGGATTGCGGACGCCTCAGTTATCGATTAACTGGACGGTACTGCCTAATGCGACGGAAGAACTCAAATTTCAAGCCTGGATGCGCTGGATGACGCGCGGTCCATGGGATGTGGATAACGATGGTGATGGAGTGGGTGATAGTGTTTGGACCGACCTGAACTTCCCACTGATGACTTCACCGGAAGGCAAGTTGTTGAAAGCCTTGGTGGCGTTTTATATCGAAGACATGGATGGCAAGTTGGATTTGAATGCCGCGGGCAACCAGCTCCAAGTCAACGATGCGACTCAAGGGCAAAACATATTTACGTTCCCTGTACTCGAACGAAACAAGTACGCTCATCAGCAAGCCGTGACGGGCAATCCGGGGCATTGGCCGCAAGGCACAGGGTTCGGAAGTGCTGAAGTATCGCTCAGGCCCTTATTTAGTACCGCGACTGAATTTAGTAGTTTGCTGAACAACCGTTACCAATCCGCGGCCACCGGCGATACGGTGCCTGGCCAGATTGGTAATGATCCGATCAGTGCTTTGCTGGAACATAACCGCCCAGACTCGCCGGGTATGTTCACTGCGCCCGCATCGCGCATTGGCTATCCCTTATCGCCGTTTCCGATGGTTGTGCGTGGTCGATCTTTCTTGGGCTTGGACTTTCTGAGCAACCCGATCATTGTCGAGAGTGCTGCCTTCAGCGAGACGATCGACGACCCGTATGAATCGCATGTGCTGTTTCACGGGCGCGGCGAT
Organism: Pirellulaceae bacterium; assembly: GCA_020846515.1. GTDB lineage: Bacteria > Planctomycetota > Planctomycetia > Pirellulales > Pirellulaceae > Aureliella. The sequence continues at coordinate 4,045 of JADLDX010000663.1, read as the reverse complement.
CATCAGTTTACCTTTAGTGAGTATCAACGCCTGGTGCGGTTGAATGACCTGGATCGCGCCGCCTTGCCACGTCGACTTCAAGCGGCTGCGTCGACTTCATTCTCGACTGCTGCGGCTGGTTACTTGGATCGCATTCGCTCCATTTCGCCTCGCAACGTAGCTCTGACGCTGCCTACGTTCCCCTTGAATTACACCTATCCGCGATATGTAAGTACGGCAGCACCGCCAGCCAACGTTGCCACGGCCACCCGGCGAGTCAGTTCGTTTATTGAGTTTGTAGAAGCATACGCGCGAAACAAAACGCCCAGCTTGCTGGCAACGCCACCAGTCATTTATTTCCCAACTTCGGCGCTGAAGCGATTGTTCCCTCTCGAATTTATGCAGAATCGTCCGTTGGATCTCAATCGACCTTTGGGTAACGGTGTGGATGATGATTTTGATAGCGTGATCGATGAGGCCGATGAACCGGGCAATTTCGCAACCTACCCAGTGGTGGCTGCGATGCCTGCTGACGAATACGCACGTGATGCCACTGTGCCTGCAGGAGATTTCGATCCCGCTTGGCGGGCTGCTTCGGCCGCGGAACAAACGCAATACAGTGGTAATCAAGCCAAGCAACTGTTTGCTCGGCACCTGTACTGTTTGGCCCAGCTTATCTTGCCTGCCGAGCATCGGTTTTCTAATCACCCTGCGGCCAGTACTACGGCTCCGACACCGGTTGAACGTGCGCGTATCCTGGCGCAGTGGGCGGTGAACGTTGTCGATTTCCGCGACCAAGATGCGTCGATGACCAGCTTCCCTTACGACAGCACGACCTTTGCTCCCAAGACGCCATATTGGCAACCCGATGCGGTGGTCTGGGGTATGGAGCAGCCTGAACTGCTCATGACGGAAACGTTGGCCTTCCACAACTTGAACATTCGTCGCCAGCCGATGCCGCCTCCGGGCATGCAACCGACCGAGCAATTGCGCGTGCCTCAAGGTTCTTTGTTCATGGAATTCTTTTGTCCACGCACGACCAGTAACGTGAGTAATTCCGATGGCACTCTGCCACCTGCGACCGGCGCGCTCTACACATTAGATGGCACGATCCCCAAGTTAAATCTGAACCGTACGGCACCGAATCCAGCTGATCCTGCCAATCCATTTCCAGTGTGGCGCGTGGCCTTCTTGAACCCACAACTGGATCCGAGTTCGCCCACGGATTCGAAAGATGCGTTCACCCAGGCTTACGAAAGCACCACTCCGGCCGCGGCCGCCAAGCGATATTACTATACATATCAAGTAAATAATGATCCGGCCTCCGGCTTGGCTTGGATGCCTATTCCTGACACCGTGGGCACGCCGATACCCGAACCAGTGATCGATCGCGTGATGTGGTTTGCGGATATCGCCCCGGCTGCTAGCAACCATGCGTTGCCGCACTTGGTGGCTGCCGGTGTCACCAGCCCAGAGAATCGTGTCTTCCGTTATACGGCTGGTCAGAATCTCGTCGCCGGTGGACAGTTCCTGGTGGTTGGTCCGCGGCCTGTTACTTATTTGGGCAGCAAGACTCAGTCCGGTGTGCCCACGCATAGGCCCAGCCATCATCGATTCCAGATTCTTGACAGTTGGGTTCAGATCTGGAATCAAAACAACGAGCCCGCGTTATGGGCCCTAGGCACTCCGACGCCGATCGTGGCCAGCAACATGCCTGCCAACGCCACTTACAACGCAGCCTTCGCCGACCGCGTGCGTGAATGTGTTGGTATGACGGCGGGCATGCAAGTTCCCGATTTTGCGGGTCCGACTCCGCCTCCGAATGATTGGTTGTCTGATCCCCAAATACCGTACAAGTGGATCGGACTGAATGTTTCGGAACCGACTCGTGAGGCCTACTACCAAAAACCTGATTACTTCTTGAACAGCGCTGATAGTGGCACAGATGCGGATACCAATGCACCGGGCTTTGCCAGCCCGAACACGACGAATCCGTTGATCAACAAAGATGCGTATATCGACTTGAACGCCAACACGGGCACGCCTCCAACTCCGTTGGACAAGGATCCTACTGCATACTTGGCACAAAACGATTGGGATCCTACGACTGCAACCAATGACTATCCTGGAATTCGAACGGAGTTCAATTGGACGGCAGCCGCTTTGCAGCGACTGGCTGATCCTGCCCGTCCTTTCCATGCGATATTCAACCCGTACATAACCGTGGACTGGATGTCGATCGACTTAACAGTGTTCTCGGGGGAAGAAAACTTGCCAAATGATGGCGACATCATCTTTGCCAGTCGTCAGAAGACGGGCACGATGCTCATGCCTGGTCAGGCGACCAATACGGCCTCGTTACCACAAGGGGCTACGTTGTACAGTTATCACTCGGAAGTCACGACGACTCCATCGACGCCAGTTGGGAGCGTGGGTGCGCCGTACTTTGATTACGAGTTACCGACTGAACTTTATACAGCCTCGGGAGCGACCCCGAATCCGCGCGGTCCCGCAGCCGTTTTCTCGACGCTGGGCTATTTGAATCCGCGGTATGTGATTCGTGGTACGGGATTGTTGCAAACGCCACCGCTACCTGCTGCTCAAGCGGTACATGACTATCAGTTTGCGACCTATTTCAAAGGTGTGCCTGGTCCCAATCCATGGGGAGCCGTGATACCGGCTGATCCAGCCAATCCGTTGCTGTTGCCGCACGCGCCGTACTTTGCCAATCGCGACTTTGTCAACGCTTATGAATTGACCAGTGTTCCGCTCAGCTCACCTGGTCAGTTTCAACAAGAATTTGCGTTCAACGCGACGACGCCTACTCTACCGAGGTTCACGCATACATTGGATTTTGAAGATCTGCATTTGCCAGCCGTGGACCCCTATGCAACTCCGCCGGCCAACAGGCCGGTGGCCGGTCAAGATCGCAGTACGGCGATACTGCTCGAGTGCGTCGGCGTGCGCAGCCCGTGGGTGGATGCTTGGAAAGTAGTGAACCCTGTGGCCGTGCGCGGCGATATATCGGCCACGCGAACTGATATTACTCGGACTCAATTGTTCGAACCCTATCGCGCACCGTTTAACTCGATACCCACGTTCCGCGAACCTGGTCGAATCAATCTCAACACGGCGGTCGAGCCTAGGGTGATTCGTGGCTTGATGTGGAACATCATGACGCCCACCGACTCCGCAACGCGACTGTCTGCCGCGATTCCTTTCTACACGACCTTGGTCAGTGATCGACAGGGGTATAGCAATTTGCCGCCGGGCCTGATGCCAACCCGTTTAATGACTGATCCCAATCCTCACTTGGACCCTCGTTCACCCTCGGAGTTTTTGCGTGTCTTTGGTAGTCCGTTGACACCCTACAATTTTCCGTCGGTGGTCCAGCACAGTACGACCTCCGCGGCCATGGGTTTGCTCCGTCATCGCCTGGCGAGTCCCGCAAATCGATTGTTCGATACAGAAGAACCTGGCGTCTATCCGAATGCAGCCGCCGGTACGGGACTTCGCAACTCGTTTACCTTTAACTACCCCGTATCCCGTATGGCCAATTTGGTGACCAATCGTTCGAACGTTTTCTCGGTACGGATGACGCTGGGCTATTTCGAGTTCGATGGGATCACCGGCAACATCGGACAAGAATATGGCTCGGAACAGGGTCGATCGAAGCGACATCGTGCCTTCTACATGGTCGACCGCTCAATCCCCGTCGGCTACGAGACCGGCAAGGACTTGAACACCGACAACTGCGTGTTGCTCCGCAGCGTTATTGAATAGTGATTTCTCATGCTGCTGCGCAGCAGCAAACTAACCCTCTTGCTGCGTAGCAGTGGGAGGGTCGACTGGCGTCAGCTCAGTCGGGGAGGGTGCCTCCCGTGCTAACCCAAGCATGAAGTATTCCGCTGCGAGCTCGTTTGTGCGGCGCACGCACCCTCCCCGAAAATCTACGCTGAAGGCGTGATTTTCGACCCTCCCTAAGCTGCGCTTGGGAGGGTTAGTTCTACTAACCCTCCCGCTGTGCGTAGCAGCGGGAGGGGCGACTGGCGTCAGCTCAGTCGGG
>JADLDX010000662.1 GCA_020846515.1 Pirellulaceae bacterium | reverse complement strand
CTTTGCCGGATTCGACTTCGGCGGTCAAACCGGATTTGTCCGGAAAAGCATACTTCTCGGCAATGGCAGCGGCGGCCCCTTTTTCGGAAGAGCCTTCTTCAGCCTTGCCTAAGGCTACGCGATGAGAACCCACCGCAGCGCCATCACGCGGAGCGATCGTCATCAGCACGAACTCGCCTTGGGCATTGGTATTGCCAAAGGCCGGGGGGCCGCTGGTCGGGAAAAACGTCACGCCAATATTGGCCAGAGGATTTCCGTTTAATTTCACTACGCCTTTGGCTTTGGCCAACTTCGGCGCATCGCTCATACCCGAACAACCAGCCAGGCTCAATGCAACACATAGCGCCAGCGCGCTGGATAGGTAACGCATCATGATCGAATTTACTCCAGGGTTACTACTTGTCCGTCATCGCGATCGGCAATGCGATCGATCATCACACCGTCGCCGTTTTGGCTGACAAAGCGTACTGAGCCGTCGCCGAAGACGAACTGAGCACCACCAACGTGCGCGCTGCTGAAGGCATTGCTGCTGAACGGTGTGTTGATCTTTCGAAAGCGCGCGTTAGCACCCGCGGCTTCACCACAGAGCGATAGTTGGCACGAAACATTGGATGTGTTTAGTGGATCGTTAGGAGTACCGACCCAGATGCCACCGTTGTAGGGATTTAAGGTTCCATCCGCTCGTTTTACACCATTGGGTCCGTAGTTCATTTCCCCGACCATAACCGTATTGCTGGTGCCGTCGATAATATCGCCCATGCGTACGGCGCTATTGGGGGAGAAGCAACCAGTGCCCGCTTTTTCGCGACTGCCATAGACGAGCGCGCCGGCCGATGGAGCCGCCTGATCGTATAGGGCACCGAAAACGGCCATGTAATTGGAGGTGGCGAAGTTGGCACGGTTGGCATTCTGTGGCGTGCCTGAATCGCTGGGACAGCGGTAGGTTGGCAAGGGAGTTTGTGCAAGAAGCTTGGCCGCTGCGTTGTTGTTCAAGGTGCTGCGGTTTACATCCAGCGCGTTATACAGAGCGGTCTGTTCTATATGCGGCAGGATCATGGTTCCCCAACCCCATCCCGGAGTACCGAAGGTTCCTCCCAAGGTCGTGGGCCACGCACGATAGAAAGAAGCCGGAAACTTGCGAACCGTATCGTGATAATTGTGAAGCGCCAGACCGATCTGCTTGAGATTGTTCTGGCATTGCATGCGTCTGGCTGCTTCGCGGGCTGATTGCACGGCGGGTAACAACAGGCCAACCAGGATACCGATGATGGCGATTACAACCAACAGCTCAACCAGCGTAAATGCCAATCGAACCTGGATCAAACGGACAGGTCGAGACAAAATAGAACTCCCAAAAAATCAACGAGCGAACATATAATTTGCTAGCTGGGGTTGGGAGTATGAGGGGTGAGCGTATTGTATTCAAAGCCCAAATGCTTCGCAATTGCTGTACGCCTGGCCAAAATGGCTGGCTTAATGTGCTTTCATTCAGAGCTCCACCCTTCGGCGTCTTCGGCGAATGAAGATGACTACTACACCGGCGAAGGCAATCAGATCTAGTGGGATGAAAAACTGGTGACGGGAAACAACCAATTTGACCTCCTGTACAGGTGTCGAGTTTTGGTCGAAGTCAAACCAGAGGTCCTGTGTACCAGAGGGCCAGGTGCGGTCGTCGAAGGCGGTTAACCACTTGTCTGGTTTAGCCGTGTTTGGCTGATCAGTCACAGCGTCTTGCAAGAGTCGAGCGGTAACGTCGTAGTTTAATTGCTGGGCATAGCGCACTCGTGACTGGTTCCATGGTGCTGCGTCGGTTCCTTCACCTAGGGTCCCTTTCGCACGGCCAGGGCCAACGACATAGGTTCTCAGCAGATTGCCTTTTCCCTGTGGGGCAATCTGGTCAACTGGGACTCGGTAGGGAAAGATGGGCCGATCGGTTTCAAAGGACATGCGCACTGCATCGGCCGCCACATGATCCGATTGGCTCGAGTACTTGAAGGCCGTGATGATCCAGCCTTTGGCAACGTAAGGCTCCGCCCACTCTGTCAGATTGGGCCTGGCATCATAACCATGGCTCTCCAACCACTGACTCAACGCGGTGGCATCATCGGCTTTGAGCACCGCGACGTCATACCCTGCTACCTGCGTTTGCTCCAGCAGTTGAACAAATCCGGCAGCGGGAGCAGAGGTCATCATCCTCTGCTCTTTCAACAGCAGAAATGGCCAGGCGAGGAGAGCAGTGGGGACGACCTGCCACTTGTCTTGATGATCAATCCGCGGGCGAATTTGTTCGGCGAGCCTGGTAAAGACTTCTGCACTGGCGGCTTCAATTTTGGGCTGCGTAGGCGAGGGAACCAAAAAGCCGAAATTGCTGGCCGGATTACTATCAGACTGCGCCGTGTCTTCGCCTGAGCGGTGCTGTTTGAAACCAGCTTCGCGTACGAAGTGCTCGACTTTCGTTTCCGGATCCCACACGATCAAGATGTTCTGGTCCGCAATCTTGACATCGTCACCGCGGGCAAAGGCCGGGCAGCAGGCGTGAAGCAAAGATAAGCGACCAGGGACGGAAATGAGAAGTACGAGATAGACCACCAACCCACATTTGCAGATCTGCATGTCACGTCTCCACTGAAAATTCGGGCAGCATCAGGCACAAACAATCGGTTTAAAGGCTAGACGAGCCTTTGGAGAAGACAGTTCCCGAATAAGTTTCTGCTGCTGCTGCGCAGCAGCAGCAGAACTACCCCTCCCAGCGCAGCGTCCGGGAGGGTCGAAAAAACAGGCGCATAAGCCTGTTTTTTCGGGGAGGGTGCGTGCGCCGCACAGACGAGTTCGCAGCGAATACTTCAAGCTTGGTTAGTCGAGGCCTGCCCTCCCCGCCCACGCTGCCGCGGGTCGACCCTCCCGCTGCTACGCAGCAGGAGGGTTAGTTTGCTGATGCGCAGCAGCGAACTAACTATTGGCTTACCAAGGCAAAGTCGATGACGTTGCGGCTATCGGTTACTTCTGCCGTCAGCGAACCGCGTTTGCGGTACTTGGCTGGAATAGCGACATATTCGAGCGAGACGGCTTCGCCCGTATCGGGCATGTCACTGGCAGCGATTTTTTTGGTGGTGATTTCGACAACATGTTTGCCGATCATCGCCCCTTTTTTATCTTGCGAGAATTCTAAACGATACTTGCCTTGCCCGTCTGTCTTGCCAAGTGAATTCGAGCCGCCTGGAAAGTCGGGATTAAATATCACGATCGCTCCCGGCACCGGCTGGCCATCCAAAGTGACCGTCCCCGTCACCTCGACTAGCTTTGGGCCGTCGGAACCACAGCCCACCAAACTCAGCATACTCAGGCTCAACAAACCCAAGCTCACCATGCTCAAGTACCCACCGCCAAGGCGACGCTTGCCATGCATATAGTTGCTCGTCTTTCCATCTATAAAGGCGACTACCGACCAAGACCACCAAGCAATACCTACAATTCAATATTGATCGTGGCCCCATCGTTGATCGAGCCCATTTTCTGATAGAGACCATATGGACCACTCTGAGTGATACCAGGGTCCGTAAAGTTTGTATTGGTATGCTCGATGCTGTCGCTGATGAAATGCACCGAACCGTCGACAAAAACAAACTGAGCGCCACCAGTGTGGTAGCTATGAAAGGCCTTTTGCTTTTCGCCGGTGGCTATTGGGCCATTTAATTTATGCCTGGTGGCGCGCAAGTGTAGATGGCCGCCATTGTTGGCTGGGCCAGAATTGGTACACAGCGGGCCACCGTTTGTCGTAATATTTCCGAGGATATATTGGCGTTGCGAGCCTTCACCACCCTCAAGCGGTCGCCATGAAACTTCCCCAACGGCGAATGCATTGGAGGTACCGTCGGTTACCTCAGAGATCCGGCGGGAGTCGTTGACGACCAACAAGCCATGATTGCGAACACCTTTAATGTTGGTAGTTCCAGAAACCTGGCACCACTGTCCGTCAAACGCTCCCAACACACCGCAATAACTGCTAATGGCAATGGCAGCCGTACCATTGGCGTTACCTCCATTGTTGCCAACCGTTAATGGAGATATATCCGAAGGGCAGCGAAAGGTTGGCACAACCTTGGCCATGGCCGCTAGATTGCGACCAGCCGGATCTCCACCTGTCCCGTAAGGATGAAAACGCAAGTCGAGCGTATTATATAAGGCCGTCTGCTCCATCGCAGGCAAAACAGCCGAAGCCCAGGACCAACCGCCATCGTATAACAGATTGCCTGTGGCTGCCGTATCTAAAAAACCAATCGGGAAACGCTTGTGCGTTGACTCGTAATTCAGCAATGACAGCCCCAATTGTTTCAGGTTGTTGCTGCATTGCATTCGTCTGGCCGCCTCACGCGCCGCTTGAACAGCCGGTAAGAGCAACCCGACAAGAATGCCGATGATCGCAATGACCACTAGCAACTCCACCAACGTAAAGGCTGACCGCTTCTTCATGATAGCCGGCTCCCTAGAATCAGGAATTCATCGAACGATGTGTAGATAAGAAGTCGCTAATGGAGCAGAGCTTACCCACCAAGTCAATCGCTGCGACTCAAGATCCCCGTAATCCACTGAAGTCTTTCCGTAAAGAAGGCGACGGAACGCTCAGGTGGCAGCTTTAAAAATTTGACGTGACTTGAGACAGCGTTATATTACGGTTTGCGAGAGATTGAGCTACGTTATTTTCACTGCCCATTGAATCTTTTGCCCCTGCCTGCTTACCCGAGCCGGGACATGGGGGCCACACCCACCCTCACCAACTGGGGCTTTGGTTAACAAATTTTGACCTGTGCCAACCCACCTATAGTCGCACTCGTCGCACCCTCTCAATCTCATGCTTTTTCGTGTTGATTTAGTTCTTCAGTAACAGCGTCTACCTGGCGATTCGAGATTTGGGAGAGCAGCGATGAAGATACGTTGGCAGTCTAGATGTTCCGCATTCACATTGGTTGAGTTGTTGGTGGTGATTGCAATTATTGGAATTCTCGTGGGCTATTGTTACCCGCTGTGCAATCGGCTCGCGAAGCCGCGCGACGCATGCAGTGCAGTAACAATTTGAAGCAGATAGGTTTGGCTCTACACAATTATCACGATGCGCACAAAAAGTTTCCGTACCTACGCGGAGGACGCAATAACCCTTCAAATCGGTGCGGAGATTATCACGGAATTGTTTCCATGCTGTCTTTCTTTGAGCAGGGGCCGCGAGCGGAATTGGAGAGGGCAAATATTCCATTAAACCCCTATGAGAACTCGGCGGTCGGTGCCGTGTGGTTCGGCACAGTGCCAAGCTTGATTTGTCCTTCTGCGTCACCGACGACCAATGCGAGATACACCAATCAGCCCCTGCGCTCTTACCATTTCAGTATGGGGACAACGATTGTCAACAACTATAACAACGTCACCGACGGTCTTTTCAGCTACGGTTCGATTGGTGCAACCACAGCTAATGGATGCGTAGGTCGCGGCGTGCACAAAGGCTTCTCTGATATTATCGACGGAACTAGTAACACGATTGCCATCGGTGAAAAAGGACATGGTGACGGCGGGGCGCAAGGCGCAATTAATGCGGCCGTTACGCCCAGGACCACGATTGGTCTGGCCGTGTATCCCTTTTCCGCGACAGCCTTACGGGACAATCCCACGATATGTTTAGCCACCGCGCGTGGAAAGAAATACATTTCCGGCACCGTGTCAGGGACGTTCCCCGCCAGTGAACTGTGGGCCTTTGGTCATCCACACTGGGGCGGCTTTAATACGATTCTGCCGCCCAACGGTCCATCGTGTTATGAGATCAACAACGTCAATCACAGCAACTCATCGGGTCTATTTTCGCTCAGTAGCCAGCATACGGGCGGCGTCAACATCTGCATGGCCGATGGCAGCGTCCACTTTATCAGTGAAACGATCGACTGCGGTAACTATGGCGTACTGCCCAATCGAAACTACGGGGTCTGGGGGTCACTGGGTACGGTCGCGGGCGGCGAAGTTCCCGGCCCATGGCAATAAGCCAAGCGTTCACCAGTGCGCAAGCCTGTGTGTTGTTTCCAGCGTTCCTGAATAGCACTTGGACAGAACATGACATTCCGAATTCACAATCAGCCATTTCGAGACATGTGGCCTCACAGCCACCGTTGCCGGCAAGCATGGACTTACTTATGTCTTGGTGCCATGTTCGTGATGGGATGTTCCGGCGGCGGCATCCCTGGTCTTTACCCAGTGCGCGGGGTGGTAAAGTATCAAGGCAAACCAGTGGATGGTGCCACGGTATCCTTTGTCAGTACGGGTGAAGGTCGTCCCGCGACGGCCGTCACAAAACCCGACGGAAGCTACGAACTCTACACACTCGATTCGCCTGGTGCACTACCGGGCAGTTACAGTGTGATCATCAATAAGCTTGACGCCGGCCCCGAAGTTGCGCCAGCCGACTTAGGTTTCGATCCCGTGACAGGCGAAGACTTGAGCATGAAGCAATCGGCGGACAACGCCAATAAGAAAGCCCCCAAGCCAAAACAACTGGTCCCCGCCAAATACGCTGCGCAAAGTACGACGCCACTGAAGGTCGAGGTAAAAGATAGCAGCAACACAATTGATCTAACGCTCGAGTAGCTGACTTCCCCTCCCGCTGCGCAGCCGCGGGAACTAACCCTCCTGCTGCGTAGCAGCGGGAGGGTCGCCT
>JADLDX010000661.1 GCA_020846515.1 Pirellulaceae bacterium | reverse complement strand
TTTGGAATCAGCCGACCAGGCAACCTGGTTTAAAGTCACCAAGGTTCCGACACTGGCCGACCCAATCAGGTTCGAATCTAGCCGATCTAAACTGGGCGTTAGCCAGACATCAGCAGCCGCCCTCTGAGGCGACAAGGTTGGTGACTGTGCTGATGACGGTGCTGAAGACTGGTTGCGTGACTCAGTGGGTGGCTGAGTTGATTGTGATGGGGCTGACTGTGTAGTGGTTGATTGTGCTGGGTCTGACTGAGCTTGGGTGGCTGTATGTGTAGTGACTCGGCTGATCAGGCGGCGATGCGCGACCTGCAGTTGGGGATTAAGACCGCCGGCCAGGCCAATCGAGATTACCAACTCGGGCAAAGCTGCCCCTGGCCAGCGCTGCAGCGTCCGGCGGATCGATTGCCGCGCGGCCTGTGGCCCCATGCCGGTCTTAATCACCAGGCATTCACGCCCAGCTATCTTCAAACTGGTTTGATCGCGATTCGGCGGCAAAGAATGTGCCTGGCCAGCTTTCAGGACAGACTGGTACTCCTGATCGAAGGCAGTTTGAATGAGGATCATGATTGAAAAGAAGAACCTTTGTTGAGCCGATCGAGTTGGTCAACTTTGTGATGGCTCAGCCAGACATTGGCAGTGCTCACTGTGCATATCGTGCTCACTGTGCATAGTGCTCACTGTGGCGTCGATCATAACATGGGCCGAAAACCGTGGGCTAACGCGTTAGCGGCAGTCACTTTCTTTGATTTGTAGCGTAACGGCGCAAGCCGTACGGTGAGTTTCCTAGCAAATCAACGTCGGTACCGGACGACTCGCGCCGTGCCGCTTGTAATCAGGTACCGGACGGCTTGCGCCGTTCCGCTTGTAATCAGCCGCTAGCGCTAGCGTACGGTTTAGTCCGACTCATGATCGACGCCGCTCACTGTGCATATCGTGCTCACGCAACGATTGCGCAGCACCGATAGTGCGAGATCGCTAACGAGCACTTACGCTGCTGGAGTCTTGGTTTTAGGCTGGATGTTCACCAGGGGTGGCGCTGCTGATGTCGTGGATGCTGGTGGGTTAAAGAGTTGTTCAACGGGTCGGAGGCTATTGGGGCGGAGCATGGCTTGCATAGTACCTGTCAGTCCGCGCCAACTGGAGAGCGTTTGGGCTACGGCTGTCGGTTCGAACCCGCAATGAGTCATACACTGCGAACACTTGACGTTACCGGAACGGTGACCATAGGCCGACCAATTGGTGGAGCTCATCAGTTCGCCGTAACTGGCTGCGTAACCTTCATCAATGAGATAGCATGGTCGTTGCCAGCCGAACAAATTGTAGGTGGGGCTGCCCCAGGGAGTGCAGTCCATGCTCCAGCGACCTCTCAAGAACTGGAGGTACAAGGGAGATTGATTAAATCGCCAGCGCTTGGCATGAGGATGTTGCAGGACCTGATCGACCAGTCCCGTGGCTTGTCGATCATTCATAAAGTGCTGTTGGTCCGGTGCTTTTTCATAGGCAAAACCGGGAGAGACCATCATGCCCTCGACCCCTAAGTCGGACAGGGTATCAAACAGTTCGATGAGGTCGGATGACCGAGTGTGCGCAAAGATCGTCGTATTGGTGGTCACGCGAAATCCGGCCGTCCGCGCGGCGCGGATCGCCGAGATTGCCAGGTCATAGATACCATCACGGCACACGGCGCGATCATGCAGTTCGCGTGGTCCATCGACATGCACTGAAAAAGCCAAATGGGCTGAGGGTGTGAATTTGGCCAGAGACTCTTCCAGCTTGATCGCATTCGTACATAGATAAATAAAGCGTTTCAGCTTGACCAGCCCGCCCACGATCTGCTCGATCTGCGGATGTAGCAACGGTTCACCGCCAGGAATCGAGACAATCGGTGCACCACATTGCTCGGCGGCGTCCAGGCATTGATCCACCGACAAATGGCGTTTCAGAACCGCGGCTGGATGCTGGATCTTGCCACACCCCGCGCAGGCCAGATTACAACGCAGTAGCGGCTCGAGCATCAGCACCAAAGGATATTGCGATTGACCCAGCCAGCGATTCTTCCATACATGCGACAATACTGCCAACGTCTGTCGAACTGGTACGCTCATGCTGACTCTCCTGTGCCCGGGACACTTGAGCAACTCGCTTGGTTTTCTTGACTTTCCGTGACGGCGCAGGTCGACGATTCATCCCATGCATTGGAGGCCAGGCGTGGCCAATGACTGCGCTGCTCAGCAGTACATTGGTTCCAATCCTGGCCCCAGGCTTGCCGCGCGAATGTGCCCAAAGCCAACATCGGGAAGTAGTGAGGATACATGTGATAACGCAGATAGAACACGCGGGGAAAACCCGTGCCGGTGAATTCGGTTTCATCCCATGTGCCGGCTTGGTTTTGCGAGTCGATCAGGTATTGCACGCCACGGCGAACGGCGGCAGATGCGGTGCGACCAGCGGCCATCAATCCCAGTAGAGCCCAAGCGGTCTGGGATGCCGTGACTGGGCCACGACCACGATAGCTGGGATCGTCGTAAGATGCAGGTGTCTCGCCCCAACCACCACAAGGTTGTTGTACCGATTCAAGCCAATCCGCGCCGCGCACCAGCGCGACGTCATCCACAGCGCAGCCAATGCGCGCCAAGCCAACCAGCACTTGCCATGTACCATAAATATGATTGACACCCCAACGACCGAACCAACTGCCATCGCTCTCTTGGGTACTACGAATGTAAGCCAAGGCTCGATCTACTGCCGCATGGCCAATTTGGTAATCCCAATCGGCTAAGGCTTCCAGCACGCGCGCGGAAATGTCTGGCGTACTGGGATCAATCATCGCGTTATGATCCGCAAACGGAACTGCGCACAAGAACTCGGCGTCATTGTCGCGGTCAAACGCGCCCCAGCCTCCATCGCGGTTGTGCATCGCCAAAATCCACTGAATGCCCTTGTGAGCGGCAGTGCGTATGCGTGGTTGCCTGACTAAAGAGGCCCTCGTATTAGCCAGTTCGAGCTCGCGCGATCGA
>JADLDX010000660.1 GCA_020846515.1 Pirellulaceae bacterium | reverse complement strand
TGATCAAACCATCCAATTATGGAGTGTTGCCAGTGGACAACGCGAGCGCGGCTTGGACAATCATACGGGTACCATTCACGACCTGGCAGTGCAGCCGAGCGCTGGCCAGGCTGGTTCCGCTCCACCGCTCATGGCTACTGTTAGCGAAGATCGTTCCGTGCGATTGTGGCAGCCCACTATTGGTCGCTTGGTCCGCTTTGCCAGACTTGATTCCGTGCCGCGATGCGTGCAGTGGGGCGAGTCGGTCGGCAAGGCCACTGACGGTCGTAAGACCTTGATAGTTGGCTGTGATGATGGCAGCGTGCGGGTGTTGGATACTGACGACATGAGCATCATTCAGTCGATCAGCACGCCGATTCGGCCCATATACGAATTGGTCATCGTACCTGGCGGTCGCGAAGTAATCGTGGGTGGCGAAGGCGGATCACACCGTCTGTCCTTGTAAACGCGTCGCCCCGCGACTCGTCGCCTTTCATAACGCGTAGACGTGTCGCTCCGCGACTCGTCCCCCCTTCATCAGCACGACATCTGCTTACGACCCACGCTCGTTTCACAACCCAACTTGCGTGGGCGTCATCAAGTAAGCGATCAAGTCACGGACCTGATCGGGGCTTAACGTTTCCAGTAGCCCCTCAGGCATCGCCGACAGCGTGGTTGCTTGTACCTGTTCCACATCTTCTGCCGACAGCGTTTCCAGGGTTGATTGAGTTTGGACGACCAGCGACTTATCGGTACGACTGACCAGCAGGCCGCTGAGCACTCGACCATCCACCGTTAACACCTTCGACATGCGATAGTCTTTGCCGACAACCGCACTAGGGTCGACAACGTTCTCAAGCAAATAATCAAGGCTCGCACGTTGCGCGCCGGTTAAATCGGGGCCAATCTTCTTGCCTTGTCCAAATAGTTGATGACATTGCGAACAGCTCTTGTTGTAGAGTAGCCGTCCGGCTGACCGATCGGCCTTGGTGAGTGTATCAGCAGTTAACTGACCTTTTAGTTTTTCGATCAACGCGCGGCGATCAGCCGACGTTTCTCGTAGTTGCCCCCATACCTCGACCAACTGCTGGGATAGATCTTCGTCATTGAGACTTCGAATCTGTCGCGCATGAAAGGCGGTCAACTCGCTTGGTCCGATGGGACTGTTCTTCTGCGCCATGCCTTTCAGTAACTCAATGGCATAACTGCGGCGCGAAACCAGCGCTTCCAGCACAGCGGGACGATCATCGGGTTGAAAACGTCGGTACTTTTGAGTCAGCATGCGTCCGATGGCGGGATCATCGTACAGAGTCAAGCCGCGCATGGCGGTCGCGTTGAGAATTCGCACATCCATCAGCGATTCACACACACTGCGCAGATTCGCTGGTCGCGCCGCAATCAGCGTCTCCAAAGCGCGCTGCCGTGTTTGCATCTCTGCTTTGTTGTCGCGTACGATCGCTTGAATCTCGTCCAGTGCCTGACCGTCGCCGAAGAGCGAGTTTAGCTTGCGCAATTCGTCGCTTGAACGCATGGCACCTGGTGTACGAGCAAACTCCTTCCAGGCTTTGGGCTGTGGAGCCTGACGCCAACCATGAAACGCATCGCTCAAGCCGAGCAACGTATTCTGTTGGAAATCCTCTGCCTGTAGCGTGGCCACCTGCAATAACTTTTCCAGCGACTCGGGCGATTGAGCGCTCCTGGTTGCTAAAGAGCGAGCTATCCAGCGATTCAACTTTGGCCATTGAGATACACGGGCAATGTCGACCAGTGCCGAAGGTTGCTTGGTACCTAAAGGAATCAATCCGTACCACACCAGGAGCGGAAGATCGCGATCGTCCGCAAATTCACGATGCTGAACAAGTTCTGAGGCTAACTCGGCGCGTCGATCGATCGGTAGTCTCTGCAAGACAGAGGCCAATACCAGCTTGACTAAACCTGACTTATCTTCGCGCGCCATGCGCACAAAGGTTGCAATGCTGGCTGGATCTGGTGGATAAACGGCGTTAGTCTTCGGTCCGACGATCGTATCTAGTGGCCACCGGTCGGTTAACAATCGGATGCCCCAAACCCGTAAGTGCTCATCTTGCTCCGTGAGCATTTGCCGCATGGAGTCTTGAGTGAGCTCGCCAGTTTTATAGGCTTGCCATGCGTTTTGTAGCCGCTGAACCACAGGGTTCACCGCGGTCGACTGCTCGCGGGCACCATCGTAAATGACTTTGTAGATTCGGCCACTCGTACGATGCACACCGGTTGCCTCATGGCACTCGCCGATATCACTCCAATCGATGACCAGCATGTTTCCATCCGGCGCGACGCTCAGATCCAGTCCTCGAAAGAAAGGATCTTTCGCCAACATAAAATCAGGTTCGTGCAGCCCGATATATCCGGCACCACGTCGCTCGAGTCGTTCGACATTGATGCGCTGTCCATGCATGTTTATGGTCATGAGTTTGCCGCGATAGGCTGGTGGCCACGCCGCACCGTTATAGATGGCGGTACCAATATGCGCATGTCCACCACCGAAATCATTGGCTTGGCCCTGGCGGCTATCCGACCACGTGCCTTTGGTGTCGAAATGGTAGTGATCAGCGATCATGTCTAACCGCTGATACACATCGGGGTTCATGCTCTCCCCAAACGATTCTTTTAAATGAGCCCCTGGCATCATATGCCACAGGTGACCAATTACTGTATTGATAAAGAACAGTTCGCCATACTCGTCCCAATCGTGACCCCAAGGGTTCGTCGTGCCATGACACAGCACCTCCACGGTTTTGTGCTGAGGATGATATCGCCATACGCCGCCGTCGATCGGTACCCGCAACTGGTTAGGCGTGCCCGGCAGCCCCAATTTTCCTGGACAAGAATGTCCGCAGCGAC
>JADLDX010000659.1 GCA_020846515.1 Pirellulaceae bacterium | reverse complement strand
TCGAAATTGCATCGCGATTCGTGTTTGCATACGACCAATTGGCTAAGTACTCGATCTCTCCTTCATGCACCGGCCCAGCAGGATTAATGAATCTAAGTTGTCCGTAAATCAGCTCCACCTTTAGCGGTTCGAGGTCCACGAATGCTCCGCGTTGGACCATCCGGTCGAAATAGTCTCCACTCAGTTTGGCGATCGTGCTCATAGTTTAAATAGTCCTAGAACTTCAAGGATGACCACTTCATTGTAGACGGTCGGGCGTTGAAATGACATTGAAACTTCGTCTCGTCGCCAGAGAGGTCTTGGATCAACTGGCATAACTCCGAGTATTTACCGCGTAACAATGGGTTGAGTGTTTCCTCCAGGGACTTGGGCCAAACCAGAATCTGGATTAGTCGTTGGATATCGACAATATCTTGACCTCGAAGTGGATTCCTACGAACGTACAGCTAGTGGAACATTCTAAAGACGCAGATTTTTCCACGAGACAAGATAGAGCGGAAAAACTGGCTTCGGCGTTACATCCGGAACGAAAGACGACCATGCGACGACCATCGTGTTAACTATGCATTCTCGGCAGCATGTGTCCGGCGTCGATGATGGCGGCTTCGGCGGTCGCTAATTCTATTAAGCGTTGTTTGACCGCTGTCTCGCTGGCGAAATCGCGAGCCAGTTTGACGTAGGTCGTGTGATGCCGGGCTTCGGATTCGAATAGCGAGGCATAGAAGTCGGCTAGTTCGCTGTCGTCGACATGCTTGGCCAGCAAACTAAATCGCTCGCAACTCCGGGCCTCGATTAAGCCGGCGACCAACAACCGATCGACGGCGCGGCCGGGTTCGTTGCCGCGAACCAGCTTGTTCAGTTCGCGACCATAATTGCCTGGAGGCAGCTTGCGAAAGGCAATGTTGCGACGCTTCAGTAGCGCCTGGACCAGGTGGAAGTGCTCGAGCTCTTCCGCGACAATTTGCGTCATTTCCTCGCATAACGTTTGATTTTCGATATACGCACCCAGCAAACTCATCGCTGTGGCTGCCGCTTTGTGCTCGCAATGGGCATGGTCGATGAGAATTTCCTCCAAATGGCGATCGACTTGATTGAGCCAACGGGCGGACGAACTGGTTTGCAGGTTGAGCACGTGGATGGTTCCTTGGGTCACATAGAATCGAACAAGATTATGGCGACCAGCCAACCAAGTTGACAATACTCGCATCCTATCTCCACACCCGCTGAACTCCACCTCAACCAAATCTAATCACACCAGCGTTCGGCTTATGGGTAAATCACTCAGTTGGGCGTTATGTCACCGATTTTAACACTCGAACTGGTTGACTGGGGAGTTTGGGCTGTCTTAAGTTAGGGGGTTAATAGCAGAAAGCAATCGAACAACCCGCGGATCCTCGCCCAATTCTTAGTGTGGTTTTTCGCTTCGCAACTTTGGCTTTCTACTCCACATCTATGTTTTGCCTCTGTGTGTGAATTGGAGTGACATTTCATGTTCATTCGTCCTTTCAATGCCTTAGCTGCTCGTAGCGCTCGTCGGCGACAATGGTTCTTGAATCAACTTTGGACCAGCATTGTAGGAGCAGAGACGCCCGCAAACTATCGATTGCGGCGTTTCGGGCAAATGGAGAGTTTGGAGGGGCGGCGCGTTTTAGCCACGATGTATGCGGCGACCGATAGCAACCAGTTGCTTACTTTCGATAGCGCTACACCTGGAACAATTAGCAATAGTGTGGCGATCACGGGCTTGGTTGCAGGTGAACGAGTCGTAGGAATTGATACACGTCCTGCCACAGGCCAGCTTTATGCGTTTGGATTGGTCGATGACGGCGCTACGCGGACGGGCCGCATCTATACGCTTGATCCAATCACTGGAGTTGCTTCTCAGGTAGGCAATGCGCCTTGGAGCACCACTTTAAATGACACTCAATTTGTCGGCTTCAACTTCAATCCTAACGTGGACCGGATTCGAATCGTCGACCGTCAAGGCGCGAACTTTCGCGTTCATCCGGATACTGGCGCGTTAGCCGGTACCGACACCAACCTAAGCGTCGCTGGAATTAACGGCGTCGCCTACACCAACAATGACGGCGCTCGATCCACTACCACTTTGTACGGTTTGAACATTGACCAGGATGCGTTGGTTACCATCGGTGGCATTGACGGTGTCCCATCACCCAATACTGGCGTGGTCAATACGATTGGCAGTACAGGCCTGGTGGCGCTCGATAGCTATGGCCTGGAAGTTACCTCGATCGGTGGAACAACGACTGCGTTTGCGTCGGCCGAACGCAAGCTGTTCTCGGTCAACCTGGTTAGCGGTGCGCTTACGAGTCTTGGAACAATCGGCGGTGGTGGAGTCGTCATCCAAGCGATCACTGCAGCGCTAGATTCCATCACAGTGGCTGGATCGGCCGGAGACGATGTCGTCGTTGTCAACGCCACAGGTTCCAACAGCGGCAGCTATTCGCTTAATGGCGGACCGTCAATTCCCTTTGCCAACGTAGCCAGTTTCAGTTTCATTGCCGGAGCCGGCAACGATACGCTCACGATCAACAATCCGGCGGGTGGTCTGTTTGCCCCGAGCCGCGGCATTGATTATCAAGGTGGCGGTCAAGCCGGCGACTCACTCAACCTGCTCGGTGGTGGCAGTGCAGCGTTCACGCAAACATATTCTGTCGGGACGAGGACACCACCGGTCGGCAACAGCGGTAACAATGGCGATGGTCTGATTCGCTTTGCTGGCCCCACACCTGTCGATATTCGCTTCACGGGCCTGGCGCCGATCATCGATACCGTCCTAGCGGCATCTCTGACGGTCACTGCGACCGATGCAGCGAACACGATTAGCCTTACCAATGGCACGGCCGCTTCGCGGCTACAAGTTGCCGTGGACGCGTTCGAACCGATTGAATTCACGAACAAGGGCGCACTGATTGTTAACGCGGGAGATGGTGTCGCCGGCGGAGATCTTGGCGATACGATCAACGTTAACTACAGCAATGTCCCAGTAGGCCTGACCAACATGAGCATCAATGCCAACGAAGGCGACGATGTCATTAATGTTCAAGCCAAAGCGGGGGCCGGAATCGTCGTCTCCATTAGCGGTAATCAGGGCACGAATACGTTTAATTTTGGCCTGGCCGGCACGCTGGATGCCATTCTTGGCGGTTCGACTTTCCTGTTCGGTAATTCTGGAGCCGATAAGTTGAATTTGAATGACGCAGCCGATGGCACCAACAACATTTACACGCTGACCAACAATACCTTCACGCGGTCCGGTGCAGGGAGTATCGGCTATACGAATATGTCTCAGGTATCATTGAACGCCGGCACGGGCAGCGACACAATCAATACCACATCGTTGTTTCTATCGACGCAAGCATTCATTAATGCTGGTGGCGGCGACGATACAATCAACGCCACCGATTCCGGCTCGCTGAGCTTGATTCAGGGCGCAATGACGTATGCCGGTCAAGCTGGCAACGACCGCCTCAATATCAACGACTCGTCCGATGGCGTTACACGCATCTATACGATTTCCAACAATGTGATCAACCGTACGTCCGCGGGTGCGCTGAACTACGACAACACGCTTGAGACGATAGACCTGGCTGCCACGAACAACGGTAATTCATTTCTTATTAGTTCAACGGCTGCTGGCATTGTCTATAACGTCAACACGGGTGTGGGTAGTGACAGTATCGGTACCGGCAACATGTCAGCTATCGACGGACAGGTCAACTTGACGACAGGCGGCGGTTTCGATCAGCTGGCAGTCAGCGAGAGCAGTGGCTTATCCGATACATTCACGCTCACTCAAGTAGGCAACGCAACTGAGCTGACCTATGGCAACGGCGACGCAGCCATCGACCTACGTTACGATGCGACAGGACCAACCGGACAACTCGAGAACTTTGTGCTTTTCGCTAGCGGGGTTGCTCAGACGGTCATCATTAACAACACAACAGCGAACAACTTTACTGCTGTGCAAACCAGTGATGCAGCGGACACGATTACCATCGACGGCAGCGGCTTAACGGCCAATAATTTCATCACGAGCAACCTCGGCAACGACACGCTCACGCTGAATGTGCCTGGAATCATCACGGCAACTGCGCTGGCGATTAACGCTGGGCCAGCCAATGGGACCAGCAGTCAGCGCGACCAGGTGAATATCAACGATGGTCAAGCGGGTCGCAGTGTGAGTTTCGATTACGCAAACGCATCCAACGGTGATGCAGTTGTTGGTGGCTTGGGAACGAACATCAACTTGAATCAAGTTGAGAGCCTGGTGTACACGGGCAACGGCGCTTTCGCCAGTGTAGCGGGTACCTCGGGCACGGATGATCTGACTGTGGCGAGTTTGGCCGGCGCGGCCATGTTCTTCTTGGGCGGCAATCCCTGGGATGGACCGACTGATGGTGCATTTAGTTCGGCATTACCGGGCGTAGCTGGTCCCGGCGCCGTCAAAGGTCCGTACATATTAGCCCGCGGGTTAAATCCGTTTTCGAGTGTCAATGTTTCTGGTGACGGTGGTGCCAATGATCGACTTTATCTTTACGCTTCCAGCGAAATGGACTTGCTCGATCCGGCCAATCCCGCCACGCCCGTTTTCCGCGGTGTGGGATTTGGCAATGGAACGTTAATCCCTGGTCGCGGCGTCGGCAACGCATATAACAATATCTCGGTTTCCGATTCGGCCATGTTCATTCAAGCCGGACCAACCGCGCTGACCGGCGTCAATTTTAATGGCGCGCAGTTTGTGCAGGCTAATCCACTGGTCCCAGGCGTGATTGTTAACGCTGGCGATGAAGCCGCACCGGGACCTGGTGGTGTCGCCGATAATATCAGCGTGTCGCCCTCTGCACAGGTACTGTTCCAAATCAATGGTGGTGATCCCACCGCCTCGGCCGCACCCCAAGGTGATCGCCTGCGCGTCGACTTTTTGGGATCAGTCAATGCGTTTAACAACAAAACACCCAATGTGACAATCACCGGTTCGGACGCGCGCGGTGTACTGAGCTCTTCCATTGAGCGAACGCTGGTGACCACTGGCAACGGTGTGGTCAATCTCATTGGAGATAACAATAACCCGGCCGTCGATCAGGCCGACCATTTCGTGGTAGTCGGCCGCGATGTCGAAAGTGCTTTCGGCGAAGGCGATACCGATGGAGCAAACGAACTGACGGCCTCGATCAATGGTGTCGAACTTTCTTTCAATCGCGTGCAGTTTTTGAATGTTTTTGGTGCCGATCTGACCGG
>JADLDX010000658.1 GCA_020846515.1 Pirellulaceae bacterium | reverse complement strand
TAGGAAATCAAACGTGAGTTGCATTCGAGACACGACCTCGCGATTCTTCTAATTCCTTGCCACTTCAGCCCGTCGCCCAGTCCCCTGCTCTTCCTTCACGCACACTTGCCACACGCCAAACACATGGCGACGATTGACACAATCGCTTCAGCCATTACTTTACAGATAAAGGATTTGCCTCAATTGACCCAAGGTCGGTGCGGCTGTAACATCCGCTTCTACCAAGATCTAGTTCGACCAAGATCCACTTCGACAAAGCGTCTACAACTGTCCGGCGATATTGCCGGCCGTGGCTTTAATCTTCGCCACATCCTTCATGGCCTTGAGTTGGTTGAATTGCTTAATCAGACTCGTGGCCTTTGCACCGTCGGTCTGCTTCATTTTGTCGAGTTCTGCCTCAATCGCCTGGAACTGGCCGCCGATAACGCCAGTGTTGGCAACTTCCTCCAGCATCTCTCTGGCAGATGACATCGGCGACGCATCGATGGTTGGTGAACCTGAGCCGCAACCGGCCGCGAAACTAACCATCAGTATCACCATCAGCTTTCCGAACTGCATGGACGACTATCCTTTATTCTTGTTATTCTTCCAACTCGAAACGATAGTGATTCTTGCCGTTGGCTTCAACGACCGCAGTTAAACCTGATGTGGCGTGCGCGGAGTAGCGTGCAGGTACTCCGCCGGGTTTAGGCTTATACAAGCCGCGCCCAAGTGCTTCCTGATCAGCCAGGCTCATCTTTGAAACGGCCTCGTCGGTGTAGACACTGACCGCCACCTTGTGTTCACCGATCACCGCGCCATCTTTGTCTTCGAAGGTGGTGAGATCGAATTTGCCGGCTGCGTCCGTTTGACCACTAGCGGTTCGCGCCGAAGCGGGACTCATGAACATAACTTTCGCATCTGCTACGGGTTTGCCCTTAAACAAAATCTCACCGGTCACTGGCCGCATGTTTGAATCTGCTTCACAACCAACAAGTGTGATCAATATCGAGATGCCTACAGCGACCTTCAGGATGTTAGTATTCACCAATGACATTGCCATCCCTTCGCCCTCCCAAATTCTGATAAACGTCCCACGCAATGGACTGCTGAATAAACCGAACCGAACCATCGCCCAAGGCGAACTGTGCACCGCCCACGTGCTTGGATTTAAATGCTTGACTGCAAGGGCGAGAGGTGATTCCATTGCACCCAGGGCCGGCATTGTAACCAGGCTCTCCGGGGCAGGTCGGAAAGTTGATAGGACCCAACGTGCCCACCCAGAAAGCATCCTCATCTACCCAAGGCCGTTGGGTATAGTCGCCGCACACCGGGCGAATCTCACCCATCAGTATCGTGTTGCTAGTACCATCGGTCAGCTCCGCGATACCTGCCGACCAGTGCAGTCGCGAAATGATCCCGGAGACCTGTCCACCATCGGCCGTGGTACCATGGCCTCGCGTACCATTGGGTCGGTTATACTCCTGACATCCGTTGCTCGAAAACATGTACTGACTGCCCATGGACGCCGTGTAATTGGTCATGGCCCAGTTGCTAGTCGGGTGCCAGCCACCAGCTGGATCCGACGGGCAGACTAAGGCTGGCAAAATGAGTTGTCGTAGCAGTCGTCCGTCGGTCAGTCTTTGGTTTCTCGGCGAAATCACACCAGCGTTCGGCACGCCGTTGACAGTGCCAGCGAAGTTAATCTGGCTATAGAGATTATTCTGTTCGATGAATGGCAACAGTTTTAGGAGATGACTGCCACGATGCCCGAGCGGCTGCCAATCGACGAACATCTCAAGACCGCCGGGCGCGAACTTTTTGAAGGTGTCGTGGTAATTGTGCTGGGCAAGGGCCAGTTGCTTCAGATTGTTGGAACACTGCATGCGCCGCGCGGCTTCTCGAGCTGATTGGACGGCAGGTAGTAAGAGCCCGACTAACACTCCAATGATCGCGATCACCACGAGCAGTTCGACCAGAGTAAATGCGAAACGACGATTCCTGTTCATGGCTTGAGCCTCTGCGTTGGCGGGTGTATGGGCGGGAGTCTATTCGTTTACGACCTCCGCAGAACTTAAAGCACCCTACCGAAGAACGCATGAAGGAATTGCGAATTGTTCGCGAAGCTTTCCGCAGTTCAGTTTGAGATCAAAACAAAAAGCCCATGAGCAAAACATTCTGCGCCAACAGAAAGCAAACTTGCCGTTGTGCTTTGCCGCGATGAATGTGCCGAAGTCCTGAATCGGATGAGTTTAGTTACCACAAACAGGCTGAAGACATGACAAGATTGAGCAATCAACCTTGCCTGTTCTTCGTTTAGTTTGTGCGTTTGTGGTTCATCGAGTTTTTAATTCTGGTGCTGGCTCTGGTCGCCAGTACAACCACTTGCGCTCGTTGTTCCAGCGATGTTCGCGAAGAAACGTGTTGATCTGCAACTCGACACCGTCCTGAGCAAAGGTGGCTAGAGTCCACCCATTGGTGCACACTGCCTTGTTGGCGACCATGGCACTGGCCAAGGTGTTGACGATCTGAATGCCCGAGTGCATCGCCAGCGTCCAATCGTGAACATGACCGTGAATATAAGCCTTAATCTGCGGGCGCTTTACCAGCTCTGGCCAAAATGCGTCCGTATCCTCGATACCGCCTGGGAAATGGATGGGATCGCCACCTAAGCGTGGGTTGTGATGGGCCACGACGATGATCGGCTTCTTGGTTTCCGAGTCAGCTTGTTGGAGTAGCCAAGCGATCTGCTCATCGCCCAGTCGCCCAGGAGCGGCTGGCGTGTCTTTTAAAG
>JADLDX010000657.1 GCA_020846515.1 Pirellulaceae bacterium | reverse complement strand
GTATTCCACCGGGTCTTCCACGGTGATGATCTTGCGCTCGGTGCTGTTCAGGGCATTGAGCGCACCGTACAGGGTCGTGGTCTTGCCGGAGCCGGTCGGGCCGGTCACCAGGATCATGCCGCTGGGCAAAGACGATACGCTCAAGTTAGTGGATCACTTGAAGGAAGTACAAGATTGGGAGGGAACCGGCAGTGGTTTGCTGGCCGTCTACGCCAACTTGTTGGCTGCACAGGGCAAGCGTCAGGAGTCGCTGGATGTCATGGGTAAGGCCGCCAAAAAGGATCCGAGCCTGCAGAGCTCGTATTCGATCATGGCTCGCAAATTTAACATGCCCAAAATTGCTGATGAATCGTCGGAGCGCGCTCGTAAGGCACTCCAAGCAGCGATTAAGGATTCCAAAGCCACAGTCAACGACTACATTCAATTGGCAACGCTTGAATTGACGGAAGAGAATTACCAAGGTGCCCTGGAAGTCACGCGCACTGGTCTGAATACGGTTGGCAAAGATAGCGAACAGTTGCGATATTTAGGTTCCGAAGCCTTGCGACTGATGTATCGCAAGTCGGTCAAGAAGACGCCCAAAGGACTGGAGTTCAATTTAGGCTTACTCGATGCGGCCATGCGGGAGTATCCAGGCAATCCTAATCTCACCACCGAGATCGCGCTGCTGGACGATATGGGCGTCGAAGCGCCACCGGCCTTTAAAGCCGTTATGGAGGAGCAACTGGCCAACGGTAAAGCTACGGCCCTGGCCCACTTAGTCTTGGCTAACCAGGACATCAAAGCCGGTCGCCTGGTCGATGCAATTCCTCACCTGGAACTGACGCTCAAGTCAGCTCCCAATCACCCAGTTGCGCTCAATAATCTCTCGTTATCATTGGCGCTAACGGACTCGTCCAAGGCCGAGCGTGCTGAAAAGTTGATTGAGCAAGCGATCAACATTGATCCTCGCAACCCCGAGTTCTACGACAGTCAGGGACAGATTCGCATGATCGCGGGTCGACCGTTGGATGCTGTCGAAAGTCTGGAGAAAGCGATCGGTATTGACCCGAATCGCATCAACACCCGTGACTTGATGGTCAAAGCCTATCGTGATGCAGGCCTGGATGATTTGGCTCGGGCTCAGGAAAAAGCGCTGGCCCAGCTGAAACTAGAAGCCAGTAAGCCGAAAGAGGCTGCAGTACCGCCGACTACGGCACCTCCAGCTACAGCACCTCCAAAGACTACGCCTGCAAAGACTACGCCTCCAGCAACCGAGCCGCCGCCCGCCAAACCGACGTCCAACTCGGAAAAACCCGCCAATGCGAGCCCGCCTGCAGGTGCGAAAAAGTGAGTTGGCCTGGGCATGGGAGGCCATGTGACCATGTAAGGCCCATCTTTAACCGCCATACCGCTTCATGTTTGATCGATTTGTAGCGGTTTCGGCGCGAACCGCCCTTGGGCATTCACGGATGGTGAATCACCGGGTAGCAAGCGTTTCTGCGGTTCCATTTGAACGATCGGCCCCTGGACGCCTGAGCTAATGTCCGAGAAAAAAAGTACGAACTATTGCATTCGGACCCAATCGTGCACTTAATGCCATTAGCACGTCGCGATGCCCGATTCTTGTCTCTGAGATACTCAGACACTTCAGAACTCGCTGCACGCCACCGTCCACTAGTCATGAATCGCCCTTTCGAATTGCTGCTTGTCACCAAAGCTGATCTCTCTCAATCAGCTAGACTTTTGCTAGGGAGAGAACAATGTCGCGAGCAATAATCGTAGCGCTGGCATTATTTGTATTTGGATCGTTGGACCGACTGGCTCTGGCCGATTTGCTGGTGCGAGGGTACGACACAAACTTGCATGATCGCTTTGCCAACAGTAGTGATTTTATCGGTGCGAATTACGATTGGTCGGGTGTCGCTCGCAGCAGCAGTGGTAGATGGGCCACGATGGTCAGTCCCAACTACTTCATCAGCGCGACGCACTTTAGCCCGGGCGTTGGCGATACTTTAACCATCTATGGCAGCAATAATGTAGCCGGTCCTTCTCAAGTCGTGAACGTCGTGGCTGGTCAGCAAATAGCCGGCTCGGATGTGTGGCTTGGACGAATTGATACCCCGACTAACTTTGGTACCTTTGCTGTGGCCAGTGCCATGTCACCGACGGCCTTTATCAACCAAGAAATATACCTTTTTGGCGTGGCAGGCGGATTTGCTAACCCAGCGCAGCAACGACTTGGGCGCAATCATATCGACGCCTTCCTGGATGACTTCTCGCACCCGGCACTTGGGGCAACAGTTTCGGATGTCATCATCTACGATTACGATACGCCAACCGGTGGAGTTGGGAATGACGAAGCACTTGTCTTCGGTGGAGATTCCGGAGCACCCAGTTTCATCATCGTCAACGGACAACCAGTGCTGGTAGGCGTCCATTGGTTCAAGTATTCCGAAACGGATTTTGATCAACCGCGGGAAGGCACCGGCGATTCGCTGGTCTCCAGCTATATCAACAACATCAACTTAGGCATGGTGGGCCAACAGTTGACTCTGGTCGCTGTGCCGGAGCCGTCCAGTTGGCTATTGGTCGGCGGGGCATTGGTGTTCCTCAAATATCAATCCAAACGCCGTCGTACATCCAAGACGGTCTGTAGTCACTAGGCCACAACAAACTAGGTCATTGAGTTGATCTTCTGTTTCGACTGGTTTCCAATCGGCTGGTCTGTCGGGGTAGACGTCAAGCTTCTCAGCTGATGAACGTAAGCCAGTTTGTCGATGGTGGGTTGAACCAGCTGTTCTGGCAGCAGCGGTTGCAATCCTAAATCGGCGTTAAACTCGGAGATTGCCACAGCCATCGGTAATATCTGTTCGACAATTTTGGGCAGCGAAGCGGTTGGTGACGTGTCAATTTTCGCCAAGCGTTGGTCATTAGCCGTTTCCGCAATGGCCATGATATCTAGATAGGCATTTACCGTCTCGGCAAAGTCCTCCCACGGGTGCATGGTTGCGTACGCGCTCACGAAGTGCAAAGCCCAATCGCCGGGAGGGCCTTCGGTGTAATGACGTTGCTTGGCTTGTTCATAGTCCACTTGGGATGGGTTACCAAACAATTGGACATAGTCGTTGAAAGCCACACGCGAGGCTAGAGACCAATCGATGTAGTGTCCGATCTCATGACGCATGTGGCCAATGAGCGTGCGATGAGGTTCACCCAGGGCCAATCGCGTAGCCTCACGACGGTCGCTATCGGCTTCTTCGGCATCGATGGTAATCACTCCCTCGGCATGACCCGTGGAGATTGGCTGCGCCAAGCCATCGATCATTGTGGGTACCTTGAACTCGAACGACAATGGATAATCATCCATCGTACGGGCGACGTAGGGAGGTAAGCCCAGTTTTTCCAGGGCCACCAAGAGTCGACGCTTCGCTGCCTCAAGTGCAGTCCATCTGGTCAAATTGGGTTGAACATTTAAATCTGGAAACACAGTGGTCAAGTTGCACCAACCACACAGGCCAGGCGATTGCGCAGCCACGAAGCTGGTGCAAACCGCCTGCAAGCGATTGTCGCAGGGCACAACGACTGCCTGGCAATCCGGTTGATCGCAGGTGAAGAGTTTCGGATTGGCACCGGCTGAGTCAGTTGCTGGAGCCGTTCTTCCAGCGACTGTGATATTGGCAGTCGCATTAGTGCGAGCCGCTGCACTTGTCGCTGAAGAGTCCACCTTAGTAGAAAAACTAGCTTGCTTGCGGCAGATGTTGCATAGGCCAACCAGCCGTCCGCAAGCCAAACAAGTGTGGTTGTTAAAGAACAGGCGGTTACCGCATTTGCATAGATTCGTCTGCACGACAATCCTTGTCCCTGATACTGAGGAAGTCAGTGAAATACATTGCCACAGTAATGTAGGGTTAAGGCGGGCTGAGTGCGAGCCACAAAACGCGTTTACCAGCCACAGCCGCCCCAAAGGAATGCAATGATAATGATGGGGATAGGCAAGCCTAGTAGCCACATGGCTAACGCATACTTGATCTTGCCAGCGCGTTGCTTGGTGGCCGTAAACGTCGCTTGTACACGTTTCATGGAAGTAACTCACAGTTTAAGGTAGCGAAAGGAACTGAATATCTTTGGTCGGACAAATAAAGCCTTATAACCGCCAGCGGTTAACAGGTGGCTTTCAATTCATCCTGTGTTAAGGCTTTGAAGAGCCGCAGCTGTTGTGCCTTTGCCCATTGACGACGTAGGTCTCTTTCGATGGGCGTCCATGAATTGCGAATGGATTGCTGGCGATCTATGGGCGTGGTGGAAACGCTGGCTTTTGTTCGTGCAGCAGATTTGGTGGCGATGCCATTCACAGTTGACTGAACCATATTGCATTACTCCATTGCTTAGTAATCGATGTCAGCAGTGTTCAAGGACGAGAGGTAAATGCAACATCCGTGCCAAGAACTAACCCTCTTGCTGCGTCGCAGCGGGAGGGTCGACCCGCGGCAGCGTGGGCGGGGAGGGCCGGCGTCGACTAACCAGGCTCGAAGTCCTTCGCTGCCGACTCACCTGTGCGGCGCGCGCACCCTCCCCGAAAAAAACACGCTAAACGCGTGTTTTTTTCGACCCTCCCGGGCGCTGCGCTGGGAGGGTTAGTTCTGCTGCTCAGCAGCGGAACTAACCCTCCTGCTGCGTAGCAGTGGGAGGGGCGTCTGGCGTCAGCGTGGGCGGGGAGGGTGCCTCCCGTGCTAACCAAGGCATGAAGC
>JADLDX010000656.1 GCA_020846515.1 Pirellulaceae bacterium | reverse complement strand
GAATATTAAGGCCAAAAGACCTTTCGACAATTCCTAGACATCCTTCTATAATCTAGGGCTCGCTCCGCCGGACTAGAATTTTTCGAGCCTGACTTTTCCCGGGACTCCTCCTTTCCGGTACCGAATTGCGAAGCGTTTTATTAACCAGAGGGTTTCGGCCAAGCGCAATTACCGCGTCCAATCGAAGCTTTCACTACCAAAAAGAATATTCAGCATGCAATTGCCTGTGCTCAACGAGGCCAAAACGGCCGATCGTTTCTTAACCAGTCTTCCGGCTGGAGGCCGCAGCCCGACGGGCCCGCTGGCCAAAATGCCATTGCCGATGACGGCTGCGGAAGCCCGAGCACGTGGTTGGGACGAGATTGATATCGTATTCGTCACGGGCGATGCCTATATCGACCACCCGAGTTTCGCGATGGCCATTTTGGGCCGAGTGCTTGAGGCGGCTGGCTTCCGCGTGGGCATTGTCTCGCAACCCAACTGGCACAGTTGTGCTGATTGGCAGCGTTTTGGTCGTCCGCGACTGTGCTTTGCCATCAGTGCTGGCAACATGGACTCGATGATCAATCATTACACGGCCAATAAAAAAGTCCGCAATGACGACGCTTATTCGCCAGGCGGCAAGATTGGCCTGCGTCCTGACCGAGCCACTCTCAGTTACTGTCAGCGCGCTCGCGAGGCCTACAAAGGCGTACCGGTGATCGCCGGCGGCGTCGAGGCTTCCCTGCGTCGCTTGGCGCATTATGACTACTGGAGCGACAAGGTTCGACGCAGCATTCTGCTGGACAGCAAAGCAGACCTGGTCGTCTTTGGCATGGGCGAAAACGCCATCGTCGAAATGGCGCAGCGCCTGGCCGCAGGTCAATCGGTCAAAGACCTTCGCGACATGCGTGGCATGGCGTACGCCTTGGGAGCTTCAGAAACACCGCCCGAAGATGCCCTCAAATTGCCGAGCTACGATCAAGTCGTCAATGACAAGATGCATTTTGCCGATGCCACCCGCATCATCCATTCGGAGACCAATCCGTATAACGCGCGGCGATTGATTCAATGGCATGGCACGCAAGCCGTCGTGGTCAATCCTCCCCAATTGCCGATATCGGAAACGGCCATGGATCGCATCTATGGCCTGCCCTACACACGCCGGCCGCATCCTAGCTACACCGAACCCATTCCGGCGTACGAGATGATCAAGGACTCGGTGACGATCATGCGTGGCTGCTTCGGCGGCTGCACCTTCTGCTCCATCACGGCGCACCAAGGTCGAGCCATTCAGTCGCGCAGTCAAGAGAGCATTCTCAATGAAATCACCACGTTAGCACAAAGCAAAACGTTTAAAGGCACGGTCAGCGATATCGGTGGCCCCACGGCCCACATGTACCAGATGAAGTGTACGCGCCCGGAAGTGGAAGCCGTCTGCCGCCGCCAATCCTGCGTGCATCCGAAGATCTGTAAACTGCTGGGCGTCGATCACCAACCAGTGATCGACTTGATGCGAGCATCGCGTAAAGTACCTGGGGTCAAGAAAGTCCTGGTGGCCAGTGGCGTGCGCATGGATCTGGCGCGGCAATCACCCGAGTACATTCGCGAACTGACGGAACATCATGTGGGCGGTCACCTAAAGGTCGCTCCCGAGCATGTCGACCCCGATGTGCTGTTCAAGATGCGCAAGCCTTCGAATGACGACTTCGAATACTTTGCGGAAGTCTTCGAGAACCACTCGAAGAAGGTCAGCAAGAAACAGTATTTGATCCCTTACTTCATTGCCAGCCATCCCGGCAGCGATCTGGATGCCATGATCAATCTGGCTGTCTTTCTGAAACGCAATGGTTACAAACCGGATCAGGTCCAGGACTTTATCCCGGCACCTTTGGACGTGGCGACGACCATGTATTACACAGGCATCGATCCGTTCACCAAGAAACCAGTGCATATCGCCAAAGGTCTTCGCGATCGCAAGCTGCAACGCGCTTTAATGCAGTTCTTCAAACCAGAAAACTACTTCGAAGTCCGCGAAGCCCTGCGCCAGGCGGGCCGAACCGATTTGATTGGCAACGACTGCGACGCGCTCATTCCGGCTCAACCACCCCAAGAAGCCATGATGCGTCGACGCGAAGACGCCAACGCGCGATTCCGCGGTGAATATGTGCACAAGATTGGTGACAAGACTGGCGGGAAGGTGGGTGGCAAAAAGGAAAGCCGCCAACGCACCACCAAGGGCTATCGTCCGGGACGCAAGGGCGCTAAGGATTAAGTCTCGAAACATGGATTGGCTAGCGACACTTCGGATACGCCCGCTCAGAAACCGAGTTAGTTGCTGGGCGTTGGTCCGAGTTAGACGGCAGGCCAAGTACGCCTGCGGCTGACTGTTAAACGATGGTGAACATGGGCTGCTGGGTGTGAGCCGGTAAGCTAAGTACGCCTACGGCTGACTGTTAAACGATGCTAAGTACGCCTGCGGCTGACTGGTAAACGATTATATAAGGATCCTATCCGTGAGTAGTATCAAGACGCTTGAGCAGACGCCTTTAGCCGGCAAGAGAATCCTGGCTTTCATTGGCGAGATCTACGAAGATCTGGAACTCTGTTACCCGCGTTTGCGATTGATCGAAGCAGGAGCCGAATTTGTGATGGTTGGCCAAGAAGCGGCCGGGACTAAGTACAGCGGTAAACACGGCTATCCACTGGCCTCTGATCAAACGATCAGCCAGGTAAAGGCCGCCGATTTTGATGGCTTGATCGTGCCCGGCGGCTTTATGCCCGATAAACTGCGCCGCGATCCTCAAGTGCTGAACCTGGTCAAAGAGTTTTCAGCCGCAGGTAAGTGCGTGGCCGCGATCTGTCATGGCGGCTGGATCCCTATCTCAGCCCGCGTGTATGCTGGCGTGCGCGTAACGGGTTCGCCGGGTATCAAAGACGATTTGATCAATGCCGGCGCTCTGTGGGAAGATGCCGAAGTGGTCGTCGATCGCCACTTTATCAGCAGCCGCAAGCCGGACGACCTGCCCGCGTTCTGTCGCGAAGTTATCAAACTGGTGGCGACCACGGGTTAAGAGAAGAACCGGATGGCTTGCGCCGTACCGCTTCCGTTGGAAACTCAGCTATTCGGGCTCAGCTGTGCCGGCTTTTACGTACGCAGCCGTAGCCGGGAATTGTTGGTGCCACAGGTCGAGCACTTCGGTCATGCGCGCCGCATATTGATAGTGCGAGCCCAGTCCTGTGCGCAATTCTGCTTGATACAAAAAGTGATTGGCCGTCGTCGTATGTTCGTAGAAGCATTGAGCGCCCATTGGCAGCCAATACAGGTAGGCAGGATTGCCAGCGACCAGTTGATCGTAGGCCAACTGCGTGGCGGCGATGCCGGCAGGCCGCAGCGCGGTCAGTCTCTGACACAGATCGCTCAACTGCGGATGGCTGGCATGAATGCGCTCAACTTCGTCGTCGGCCAAATAAGTGCCGACGGGTGCGAGTGTAAAGTATTTCGAGCCCGTGCGATGTCGATTGAGGTCTCGGATCTCGGCGATGGGTATGGCTTGCCATCCAAAGCGAACCGAGGTGCTTTGCAGTTCGGAACCGATAAAGTCGTATCGACCACGATGATGCTGGACCGCGCGAACCAAATCGGCTTCGGTCGTACGCGCGGGCAGCATGACAT
This sequence comes from Pirellulaceae bacterium, assembly GCA_020846515.1. Lineage (GTDB taxonomy): Bacteria > Planctomycetota > Planctomycetia > Pirellulales > Pirellulaceae > Aureliella. The sequence goes on along the minus strand of JADLDX010000656.1, from coordinate 5,895 downwards.
TCAAGAATGGCTCGCTCGCGGCCGAATGTTCGAGTTGATCTCGCGAGCTCTGCCGAGCAATCTCCACGCTGCGCGCGAACTCTTGCGCGGCGCCTGAAGCGTAACTCTCATCCAGCCGCGCGTGCCGAATCAAACGCGGCGCAACGCGCGCCAGCTCCTCTCGCAAACGGTCAGCCAACTGACGACATTCACTCAGCTGCTCGGAAGCCAACTGTTTGATTAGCGACACCCAACCTCGCGCCGACATGAGCAGCATGACGTTGGTCATCGAAGACATCGGCAGGTAGTAGCGTGCGCGGTCAAAGGCAAAATTGCGGCAGATGCGATCGACTTTACGCTTATCCTTCGGTTCGCTTGACTCAATCAGACTCTGCGGCAATCGCAGCAGACCTGGCTCGCGCTGGGCCATTTGATTCCAACACTCCCGGGCTTGCGAGTAAGCCGCAAAGCCCTGGCGAAGTGAGTCGGTGTAACTCTCGCGGAGACCTCGATCGTCGATGTTCTGCGCGTCGCTAACGGTGGCAGACGGATCGAGCTGGATATAGCGAGTCGAGGACTCCTGCCCACCGGCCGTTGGCGAGGCCAACCAGATACGCAGAGCCAACCAGAGCGAGATGCGATCGATGAACATGGCCACCGGTACCATATCGGCGATCGACTGATGACCGTAGTCCACCATGCGAAAAATGGAATCGACCGCGGCATCTTCGTTGGCCGCATCCACCTTGCTGAGGATAGCCGACAGCCCTTCACCGTTGCGTGAGTAGCGCGCACCGCAAGCGGCCAACAACTCGGGCGTCAGCGCCGGCGAACCGGCTTCTAAGAGCGCACGAGTTGGTTTGATACCTACGCAGGTAACTTGCATTCTATTACAGATCCTTAGAGGCTGAGTTCAATTGATCGACGATTTCTGCCACCGTGACGAAGCGATAGGCAACGGCTCCTTCGTACTGTGGACGCTGGGTAAAGCCACGTTGGAATTCCAGCACCTGATCAACTTCGTCTTCCAACGCCGCCAACCACTGGGGAACATCCAGTCCCACGCCGGTGGGCTGCTCCATCATCAATTTGCATTCTTCGATCAACAGGTCAAAACTGTCGTTGGGCAAACCGGTAGCGCGAAAATGCCGAATAGCCGGTCCAACCAAAGCCTTCATACGATCGATCGTCATCGGGCGCGTAAAGCGTTCCTGCAGTCGATCGGCCACAGTCGGCATGCGCATGGCGTACTTGGCTTGAAGCTTGGCGAGATGCTCGAGGTACATATCGGCTTCGCTACCGATGCGTTCGGCCAAGGCCCGGCGCCACTGCAGCGCACTGACATGACATCCGCCTCGCACCAACACCTCGTGCGTCCAGAAGATCGGCCGCAGGTTCCAGCACACGCGATCGTACCGTACCCGCAGTCGCAGGAAGTCTAGCAGCATATACAACATCTCACCCCGATCGGACTGGGTGGTCGTACTGTTGTAATCGCGATATTCCGCGTTATGGTCGATGATCGCTTCCAGCACCACCGTCAACAGTTGCTCGGCAGTTTCGCGCTCGATCACATGGGCATCGATGGCATCGACCAGTGGCTGGACCTCTTCACTAGTGCCCTCTTCGATGACCTTGGTCAACCAGCGATCGACACCTTGATGTAGTATGGCGCGAACATTGGTGAGCTTCAAAAAATTCTGCGTGAACAGCGGAGCGCCATAACGTTGGATGAAGTCGACCACTTGGCGCCAACTTTTTGTATTGTCGACCGTCTCCAGTACGCTCAAGCGGAGTGTGCGCGAATGTTGCAGCCAACTATTCAAGAGGACTTCGGTCAATTGCTGCAGGACGATGATTAATTCTTCGCCACCAGGTTCCAGATCGCCCAGCGAGTCACCGTCGTGTTTGTCCAGATCGGGCATTTGCAGTGTGCTCGGATCGACCGATGGATCCTGCTTGAGCTCTTCGATTCGCCATGCATAAGCATTCTTGACGACGGCGCGCACCATGGCCTTATAAGCCAACTTGAACATGTCATCGAATTCGGTGATGGCACCATTGCCTACCGAATTTTTGTGTTCCATGGAGCGGGCGGTTTCGATCAACTGGCACACGGAATAGAACAGACCTTGTCGCGGCAACCAGACCAGCAACTGTGACAGCACTCGACGACGCAATCGCACCGCGTAAATCTGCGAGGGATCACCTCCGCGCGCCAGCGGGATATACAGCAAACATTTAGGCCGCAATGCTTCGAGCAATTCGGGAAAATGCTGCTCGACTTGCGCCGCATCGCCCTTGAGCAGATAGCCGAAGATCTGGACAGCCATGCGATCATCATCGGGCAACGATTCAATTTCGCGATGCACTTCCTCGCATGTCAGATCACTACTATGCAGAGCGGCCAGTAACATGCGCCGAGCGTCCGCGGTCTCGACCACCGTGGATAAGATCCGCTCAAGTAAGGACTCTTTCAGCAACCGCTGGCGATCATAGCGACTCATCGCATCAATGTCGGAACCAGCCTGCCCGATCGCATAACCGGTGACTTCGTTCAGTAGTTCCAACAATCCCAAACGACTTTCGGCAGCCTGGTGGCTCCACTGCTCCAAGGATTCTAAACATCGTTCGGCCTTGGGGCCGCCTTGATCAATTTGTCGGCGAACATGGGGACTGAGCGCGGCGGTTTTATAGATTTGAGCCATCGCGCTTAGGAAGGTCAGATGCTGGCCCAGTCGATTTGACTCCGACTGCAATTCATCCTGATTATCACTACCCTCTTCAGCTGTTTCGCTTTCGATACCATCGTTGGTCGTGTCTTTATAAGACACCCCATCCCAGGCTGCTTCCAGCAATTTTCCATCATATTCGGGATCGTCTTCATCGCCGTGCAGAGGTGGCTGGTCGGGTTTGGCTGGCCGACGCTGGTTGGAAGAGAGCATGAAGGATGGCGGCTTGAGAAAATGCCCTGCATTGGATTCCATGAAATCGATGAACTTCTGGGCCATCGACCAATCGAGCTTCGAGGTGGCCGAGTTTTCTGTCTGATCAGGTAACTCGGCCTGTTCAGACAACTTGGTCTCGAGCCTCTGCAGCCATTGCCGAGCCAAATCGGAAAATGAAGCGCCACCCGATTGCAAGCCCACGCGCTCGGCCTCGCTCAGCCACTGAATCAGCAACGACATGCTGGCCACGAAATCGAAACGATCGAGCAACGATTCGACCACCAGTGCAAAAGCCTTCGGTGAATCGAACAATTCCGCATGTGGTTTCCAGAAGCCTACCGCGCCAGCCGAGGAACCACCTTCGTTCCATAATGAAAGCGCTTTGGCCACCAGTTTGGCCGATTCGAAGGTTTCTTTGGGATCGGTCGCGTTGACATCGCTGACCTCATGGGCCGCGAACTGTCGCCACCATTCTGCGTTTTCACGAAAGATACGCTTGGTCTCTTGGCAAAGATCTTCGCGGCCAATCCCGGAGGCCTCACGCCAAATGCGAGACTGCAAGGCAAAGATGTGTTCCATCAAAGCCACCAGATCACCTACGCGATGATCATGCACAGCCGAATCTGGACCATGAAAGCGCGCAAAGTTGCCAGCAAAACCTAAGATGTTCCAAGGATCCACCAGCGCGCCACAGCCCACGGCCCGATGGACCCAGTCCATGATCTGCGGTATGACAGCCGCCGCATCATCCAAACGACCGGCCTGTAAGGCATGATTGCCGGTAGTCAATAGACAATCGATCGTAGCAATCAAGCGGGCCGATGGCACCGATACATAGTCCGACTGCTCGCGAGCCGCTTGCGCATGCCCCATGCGGGCGAACAGCCTGGCTACCTGCATGTGCTCCAACTGACTGGCGCGCTGCCTGGCCAAGTATGTGTTCAGATGCTGACGAGCGCCCCCAAAGGGCTGCCGTCGTATCTTCTGCTCTTCCAACAATCTCTGGGCATGAGGCCCCTGCAACGTCTCCAGAAACTGCTCATAAAACTCGTCGCGAAATTGCGCGATCGGCGCCATCAAACTAACCAACGTTGTCGTCGATGGGAATGTCGAAGGACCACTCCCACTGATACCCGAGCCCATGAGCATGGTGCCGGCCAGCACGGCAGCGGCTTCGAGTACCAACTCTTCGCGCGGCGCACTGGTCTCCTCCGCCGCGCGAGCCAATAACGCGTCGAGCGTAACCTGCTGAATGACAAAGCGTCGGTAGTAACCCGAACCATCAATCAAGTTGGGATCCCACTGACCAAAATGATAGTTCGGTCGACGGTTGACTGGATGATCAAAATCGTAGGCGCGCATGTCCAAGGCCAACTCGTCGAGCATGGCCAAATCGAAATGAGCCCGCTGCAATAAAGATGGATCGCAGTGCCGCAAGATCTCCAGCGCCGAAGAGATTACTTGATGATATGGTCCGGTCGTCACGCCGGCGGACACAATATAGAGCGGCATCGGCCGCGACCACTCATGCGGATACGGTTCCAATCGGCGGCCTTCCAACACAGCCACCGGTCGATGTCCAACAAAGTCATTCAGCAGCTCGAGCGCACCGCTTACAATGCGATCATTCTCATGCCAGGGTCCGCCTTGCGCCAGCACCGCTTCAATGGCCCTGCCCAAGAAAAAGCCATTAAACAGGCCTTCGCCTTGTTGATGAAATAAAAGGTCGCGATGGAAGTCCAAGTAGGCTGGCAGAAACTCCATCCAGACCAGTTCCAGGGTGGCCGTGGCCTGCGCGCATTGCGTGAAGGCTGGATTAATGGCCGGCAATTTGGCCAGCATGTCGCCCAGCCACTGATAGATCTGAAGATAAGCCGGCAAACCCTCAAACGGTGTCCGCGGCACGGCTCGACCGTACAGTCGGTTCAGCGCCGACAGCGTCTTCGGATCCGGTTTGCCCGACGAGAAGTTCAAATAGCCCAATACCTGAGTCAAGTCAGCATTGAACTGTGCGTCATCTTGCAATTGCACCTGTGCCACGCCAGTCACCGTGCCAATAGGCCGTTTGCTTGCAAAAGGAAGCCTCATTCGCATTGCCGCTCAAGCCACCCTGAAGAACATTTACTTCAGTGCAGCGAGTCCACCCATTTGGGTGACAAATCCGCGGTTTCGTCGCATGGGGCCGTGGGGCGGAGGGGTAGAGGGACCATGGTAGTGAATTATCAGAAATGGTCTAGGGCGCTGACGTGTCGACGAATCGCTCCGCGACTGGTCGATTTTGTAGACGAATCTCTCCGCGACTCGTCAATCACTCTTCTGCATGAAAAAGGCCCAACCGATAAGCAAAAACCCCGTCACGGAGTGCCGCGGCTACATGTAGACGAATCGCTCCGCGACTCGTCATTTACTCTTCCGCATGAAAAAGCCCAACCAAGGCCCCGTCATGGAGTGCCGGGGCTACAAAGGGTGCGCGGCTACAAAGAGTACCGCGGCTACATGGCGACGAGTCGCGGAGCGATTCGTCTACAACATTTTTCAGAAATAGCTGTCAGGTCGCCAATATTCTGTGCCGGTTGGGCGAAAGACTATCTGTGGGAAGCAAGGCCAGCGATGGCAGTCAGGTCGAACGAGCGACAGAAGCGGGAAGCTTTCCCAAACAAAACAATCGGTATACGACCAGGCGACGCGTGGGTGGACGACCGCTGCGGAGCGAGGCAATCCTAAACAAATAGAGGGATGTGAAGATGATTAAGAAGCTAGTACTGTTAGGGTCTGTCGCAGCAGTCGGGTTGGCCATGTGGGGCACTTCCGGCGCGAGCTATATCCGCACCGCCTGGCATTCGGCCAGCGAGAGTGTCCGCCAGAATGTGCCGATCGAGTTTGAGATCGAACGGGCTCGGCAAATGATCAAGGATCTAAAGCCAGAGATCGAGGCCAACCTGCGGATCGTCGCTCGCGAAGAAGCCGG
>JADLDX010000655.1 GCA_020846515.1 Pirellulaceae bacterium | reverse complement strand
TGGCGGCTGACCAACCCCACCGCTACGGCGGTCTGGGTTTGATGCTGGAGACACCTCGGTTGCGGCTCAGACTCCATTCCGACTCTACTTCCCCAGCAACGCGCGACCAAACCGCTCCCTCGCTCCAGAGTGCGCGAGAGTTGGTGGTCGGTAGCCATAACCCACCGCCCGCGCCGACGTCGTCTCAGGCTGAACTGAACCGACGAATCCAATTGGCTCGCTCCCACGCACTAAGCCAGCTTAGTTTAAGCCAGCACTTGGGAAGCCAACTTGGCGATCACCAGTCGGCTGAGAGCGCGCAGGCTGTGAACATTCAAGCTGTGAACTCGAGCCTGATGGATGCATCCATTGAAGTGCTCGAGTGTCCGCCGCTGCATAGCGGTCTGGGCGTGGGTACTCAACTGGCCGCGGCCGTGGCGATGCTCGCGCGTCAAGCGCTCATTGAGGCGTTGCCCTCGAGAGCCGGCCTGACTGGTTCTTTAGCCGGCGCTCCGTCGGTTAGTGAACTGGCTAGGATTGCGGGCCGAGGCAAACGATCGGCTATTGGATTGCATGGATTCCTCAACGGGGGCTTGGTGCAGGACCTGGGTTATGTCTCGACACCAAGCAGTATCGCTGCCTCTCAGGCTCAATCTTCCAGACCGATTGCCACCCACTCTTGCCTGCTACCCCAGCCATGGCGGGTCGTGCTGATCGCTTCGCTCGAGGCTGGTGATGTTCATGGTGCTCGCGAGGAGCATCTCATTGGCCGCGCTGCGGCGCAGCCCAACCCGCAGCGCGATCGCATGCTGGAACTTAGTCGCGACTGCATGCAATTGGCTCAAGAGGCCAATTTCGCTGACTTCATAAAACGGCTCGATGAATACATGCTGATCGCCGCTACATTGTTTGAACCCGTGCAAGCAGGTCGCTATCGCGATCACGCCATCGCTGATCGGGTTCGTTTGGCGGAATCGGTTGGCCTGGTGGCGGTCGGTCAAAGTAGTTGGGGGCCGACCGTCTTCGGATTCACGCAATCTGTTGACGAAGCTCACGCGGCCGTGGAAAAACTCAACCCGCATCTCGACCCGACGCGAGAACAGGCTATCGTCGCCAGGCCTGCCCAGCAGGGCGCCCGATGGACTATGGTCACTAATCAGGGAGTGCAGCATGCCGGCTAATCTAACGCCCCAATACCACAAAGCCGAAGCCGCTTTTCGTCAAGCTCAATCGCCCCAAGAGGAGCTTGACTGCCTGCAAGTCATGTTGCGAGAAATCCCTAAACACAAGGGCACCGATAAACTGCAGGCTGATCTCAAATCGAAGATCGCTAAGCTAAAGTCCGAAGTGCAAAAGATCGGTTCACAACCGACGCCTGGCAAGATAGCCACCAAAATTCCTCGGCAAGGCGCTGGACGCATTCTGCTATTGGGTGCACCCAATACGGGCAAGAGTTCGTTGCTGGCCGCGCTGACTCGTGCGCAGCCTGAGATCGCTCCCTATCCCTTTACCACGCAAAGTCCGTTGCCGGGCATGATGTTGTTTGAGGATTGTCCGTTTCAGTTGATCGATCTACCGCCGGTAACGCCTGACTTTATGGAGCCGAGCACGATCGGCCTGGTGCGCGGAGCCGATTTGATTTGCCTGGTCATCGACCTGGCCAGCGACAATATCCTGGAAGATACTCAAGCCGTCTTGGCGCGTTTTGACGGTAAGACACGCCTGGCCAGTGAGACATACTTGGACGAAGAAGACTTGGGCGTTAGTTACACGGCGACCATCATCTTGCTGAATAAATGTGATGATCCAGGCGCGCAAGAGCGTCTGGCCATGTTGGAAGAGTACGTGCTTGGTCCGCTGAAGATGGAACGATTGGAAGTCAGCGCCACGCAAGGCATTGGCTTAGACGTACTCAAACGGCGAGTGTTTGAATTGCTCGATGTCGTGCGTGTATACGCCAAGCATCCCAAGCAAAAAGACCCGGACATGACCAAACCGTTCACGATTCGCCGCGGTCAGACATTGGTAGAAGTTGCCGAGTGCGTTCATCGTGACATGGCTGCGACGCTTAAAGGCGCTCGCATCTGGGGCAAGGCCGTGCATGCAGGTACGACAGTAAAGCCAGACTATACGCCTCTGGATGGCGACATCGTCGAATTGCACGTCTAAATTTAACGCGTCTCAAGTCCGCAGACGGGGAAACATCTGACCCACACAGGATCAAAATGAAACCACGGATAGCACGGATGACACGGATATTGATCTTTATCCGTGCCATCTGTGAAATCCGTGGTCAAAAATAGGATCAAGTAAACGAGGCATTCACTGTTCGCACCGCACTGCAGAGCGCGAAACATCTGACCTACACAGGATCAAAATGAAACCACGGATAGCACGGATGACACGGATATTGATCTTCATCCGTGCCATCTGTGAAATCCGTGGTCAAAAATAGGATTGAGGAATGAACCGTCGTCCGATCGATGTATTAGTTCGGACAGTTGTCCTATTAGGATCCGTTGGGCTCGGAGCCTTAACCAACCCAACAGCTTGGCGCTTCCTGGTTACTCGGGAAGCTGGCTGCCAGGTTAGGTTAAGACTCAAGGAGAGCTTGCATAATGTTTACTGC
>JADLDX010000654.1 GCA_020846515.1 Pirellulaceae bacterium | reverse complement strand
TCGCATAAAGACGCGACGTGAAAGCCGATTCAGGCCGCTGACATCAACGATACTTGGCAACATCACAATGTCGCTGATGCCAACGTACTGGGCAGTATTACCGCCGGTCATGGTCGATACCATGACCTTGGGAAATCCAAGTGGCAAGGCGCGCATGGCGGCGGTGGCGATCGCGGTACCGCCGGAACCACCTAGCGATACCAGCCCATGGATGCGGTCTTCATCCACCAATCGACGCAACAGATCAGGCACCGCCTGCGTCATGGCCGCGATCGATGCGCCGCGATCGTTCCCAATCTCGGCCGCTACCTGGCTGCGACTGTTGAACGCTTGCAATACCTCATCGCGCGAGATGTCCGGTGTAACCGACGGCGCCCCGCCAGTACTGACATCGATCAACAGCACCTGGTGGCCAGCGCGACGAATGCAGTCAGCCACAAACTCGTGCTCGGCCCCTTTGGTATCCAGCGTCCCCATCACAGCGATCGTTAGTTTTCTACTCTCGGTCATCGGTAAAGGTCTCGCTGGTCCACGTAAGGTTTTAAGTCATCCATCAGCTTCTCTTTGGCACACCTGCAGCGTCTGGCCAAACATGTATGCTACTAACTCCACCATGACATAGCACCTTGGGTAAGTACTCCAAATTCGGACCCGAACCTTTTTCCCCGCTTTTTATCCATTAGAGTAGAACGGCGTCGATCATGAGTCGGGCTAAACCGTACGCTAGCGCTAGCGACTGATTAGAAGCGGAACGGCGCAAGCCGTCCGGTACCTGTTTAAAAGCGGAACGGCGCGAGCCGTCCGGTACCTGATTAGAAGCGGAACGGCGCGAGCCGTCCGGTACCGACGTTGATTTGCTAGGAAACTCACCGTACGGCTTGCGCCGTTACGCTACAAATCAAAGAAAAGTGACTGCCGCTAACGCGCTAGCCCACGGTTTTCGGCCCACATTAAGATTGACGCCGTAGAACGTTCCGCGATACTTGCGAAATCGCTATTCCCAACTTTACTACGTCATAATTCCTGATGTGAGTTTTGCTCGAATGTGGACGCTTTCCGACATACAAGCTGCTGCTCAATTGGTGTACCAACAATTTCAGGCGACACCACAATATTGCTGGTCGCTTTCCAGCCAGCGTTTAGGCGCTGAATGCTGGATTAAGCATGAAAATCATACGCCCGTCGGTGCCTTTAAAATCCGAGGTGGCCTGACTTATTTTGATGCCCTCAAGAAACGCGGTGCATTGCCGAGCGAAGTGATCAGTGCCACGCGTGGTAACCATGGCCAGAGTATTGGCTGGGCCGCGCGAGCTCATGGTGTTCCGTGTACGATCGTCGTTCCCCACGGCAACTCGATCGAAAAGAACGCCGCCATGCAGTCACTGGGCGTAACGTTGATCGAACATGGGCACGATTTCCAGGCGGCGCGTGAGTATGCGCAAGAGTTGGCCAGCCTGCGTGGCGCACACATGGTTCCCAGTTTTCACCGCGATCTGGTTCTGGGAGTATCCACTTATTGGTGGGAGTTCTTTCGATCGGTGCCGAATCTGGATGTAGTCTATGTGCCCATCGGACTTGGCTCAGGTGCCTCGTCAGCGATTACGGCCAAGCAAGCGCTTGGACATCGCGCTCAGATTGTGGGCGTCGTCAGCGCGCATGCAACCACCTACGCTGACTCCCTGGCCGCCGGGCGCGTAGTGGAGGCCCCAGTGACAACGCTCTTGGCCGACGGCATGGCCTGCCGTGTCGCTGATCAAACAGCACTCCAGTACCTGATTCCCCACATCGAACGCATCGTTCAAGTAACCGACGAACAAATCGCTCAAGCCATGCGAGACTTATTCTTTGACACCCACAATGTCGCCGAAGGTGCAGGTGCCGCCGCCTTTGCCGCCGCCATGCAGGATCGTCAAACACTTGCAGGCAAAGTCGTGGGTATCACTTTATGCGGAGGTAACGTCGACACCGATGTATTCTCGCGCGTAATAAGCTCGGCGACTCGTCCTATAAGCACGTAGGCGTGTCCCAATCGTATTCGGCCAAGCTTCATCTGCTCTGGACCAGCATGATGCGAGTTGCCCTTGGCTCTCCGCGACAGGGCCCCGAGTCGCGGAGCGATTCGGCTACATGTAGCCCTTGGCTCTCCAGAGTCTGATTGCGATCGAGCTCACGGCGGCGTATCACCGTGCTTAGGCCCCGGTCATGCGGTCATCGGAATTGACCATCGACCAGCATGCAGCGCCGCAAAAGTAGGCTAGTGCAAAAAGGCTGATGTTGATGTTCCAATTGTTATTCGTGGCTGCGAGGATCAGTGGCACCACCATAGGCGCTATCGCTCCGCCAACTTGACCAGCCATATTCATGCTACCGGAAAGTGCACCGGTGTAGCGACCACCCACATCCATACAGGCACCCCACGCGCCGGGCATAGCCAAGTCACTGCATAGACTGGCAAGCCCAACGCCCAACACCGATAGAACCGCATTCTCCGTTTGCATGGACAGGACCAGCATCACGCCAGCCAGGCTCATACCAACGACGCCCAGTAATCGTCTGGTTTTTGCAATGCTGCCCAGCATACGATCCACTTTGGCAGACAGTAAACCCGAGACAATCGAACCGATCCCGCCAAAGAACAACGGCACACATGCCAGGAGAGCGCGCTGCATGTCGGTAAGACCCGTGAAATGGTCTTTAAGATAGGTCGGAAACCAAGTGATATAGAAGTACCACGCATAGGACATAAAGAAGTACTGGCCCCACAGTGCCAGGACGGTGCGTGATGCAAACATCTGTGCCCACGGCATGGCGTGATGACCAGCATCGGCATGCCCGATCTCTTCTACCTCCTCCGGACTGACAGCGGGATGATCTTTCGGAAGATCGCGAAACCAACTGAAAAACGAGACAGCCCAAATGACTCCCAACAATCCAAAAATCAAGAAGACCCATTTGTAATGCAAACCGAGCCCCACCTGGCCCTCACCACCGGTTAACATCCAACCGACGAGTAAAGGTGTAAAGGCACCACCCCAACGCGCACTGAGCCACAACACGCCTTGAGCCCGCACACGCTCGCCTTGTGGAAACCACAGCGTAAAGGCCTTGGTGATATTCGGGAAACAGCCTGCCTCCCCGACTCCAAACAGAAACCTACTGACGACCAACGAAGCCAGGTTCCATGCCCAACCCGTGGCGATCGTAAAAATGGACCACATCAAAACTACGCGCGTCAACACGCGCCGCGGACCAATTCGATCCCCAAGCCAGCCGCCCGGGATCTCGAAGATCGCATAAGCCAAGCCAAAGGCAGTGAAAGCGTAGCCCATCTGGACTTTGGTCAGCCCCAACTCCTCCTGGATCATCGGCGCAGCCTGCGAAATACAAACACGATCTACATAGGTGATGATCGCCAGGGTGACGGCAAACAACAGGACAACATTGCGTACGCGTTGCCCAGGTCGTCCAGATGGTTTTTGGAAGTTAACGACGGCTGGCGGCTGGCTGGGTGAATTCATGGAATGAGGCTTTGAAGGCTGTTTTGGCGTTGGGGGGAGGCTCGATTATACACAGCCAGAGCCAGGTGGGGTTGAGCTTTCCCGCTAAGTGCAACCACACATAGCGCCACCAGCAGATGACGGGCAAGAGTGCCCTTTTTACGATCTTCGCCTCATTGCGGTTTGAGTCGATTCGCAACAACAAGATCGATATGTTCCTTTTTTCTGTCCTCTATTCTTCTGTCTTCCTCCGGCCTGTACAGGCTGGGGATTTAACGAAACTCTTGCTTTGAAGCATTGAAGGGCGTCGATCATAACATGGGCCAAAAATTTTGATTTGTAGCGTAACGGCGCAAGCCGTACGGTGAGTTTCCTAACAAATCAACGTCGGTATCGGGCGGCTCGCGCCGTTCCGCTTCTAATCAGCCGCAACGCGCTAGCGTACGGTTTAGCCCGACTCATGATCGACGCCCATTGAAGACGAGAGACAGAAAAAAGGGGGACAGAAAACGAATGCAGCTCAAGTATGAAATCCAATTATTTATGGGAGACCTACGAGTTAGTCCTAGCTATAGCGACGTTTAATCTCAGCCACTGAGCCTCTGACTAGCTTTTCCAATACGCTCGTGTCGATGGCGCTGAGCTTACGGAAATAGAGACAAGACTTACCCATCCTGTGTTTTCCCAGTTGAGCCAGCAGCGCTTGTTGATCTGGGCCTTCTGCCACCAGGTAGACCACCAACTCGCTCTTTCTAGCGGCGAAGCCAGTCAAGCACATATCACCCTCACGGCCGCTATCGTACTTATAGTGGTAGGAGCCGAATCCGATAATGCTCGGTCCCCACATCTTCGGTTTCAATTTCGTGACCTTGCCCAGCAGCTTCACAAGTGCTTCACAATCCTGACGCTGCCCTTCGTCGGTAATGGCCGCTATGTAGTCATCCACGTTGACATCGGTGGCTTTCGTCTTGTTCTCTGCCATGGCTGCTCCTTGGACGCTGCAATGGGTTGGCTGCGCTACAAATATTTTAGAAGCGGAACGGCGCAAGCCGTCCGGTGTATCCCGGTAGTATAGGAACCGGAGGGCTTGCGCCCAACCGCTGGAATTCTCTCAAGTAATTATTGAAAGATAATGTACCAGTATCAGCCTGGGCCATGCAAATCCGGTTGCCAAGCCTCCAAGGTTAGATGAGCCTTGGCCAAGCATTGTCCGTTAGGTCGGTTTAAATAAGATTGCCACAACGACCATAGCTACAACCGAAGCCGCACATACCGCGATTGGAAAGACGATTCGACCTTTGCGAATCAGCACCAGCACAATCATGTTTGAGATCGCTCCGGCTATGGCCACCAATCCGCCTATCCAACTGGCTCGGACCATCCCGAGGCTGCCGCTTTGCAGTCGGGCCGGCAGTCCGGCACTTTCCGCCGACAGTTGTAACGCTTGCGGGATCAAGATACTCGCGACCACCAGAAAAATGACAAGTAAAAGAACAGTAGCCGCAGCCATCAACAGAGTCCATACGCTCTTACCTCCGGTAGTGTTCGCTCTGGCACTGTTGGCTCCGGCACCGTTAGTCGATTTCGCGGATGAAAGATCAACGGCTGATGGGTTATACGGATTGCTCATCGTTTTGGTCTCGGGGTAATCAAAAAGGAGTCAAGAAGAAAAAGTCTACATTCGCCTAGTGAGGTAATCCGCGAATTCTTGATCACCATGCATGTGCTTTTATCCCGAATCGGAAACGTGCTCGTGCTTAGGCTATAGCACGTGTGGCACTGCCGATTTTTCTGATTACTGTATGGCGCTCGATGCGCTGCGTGCAGATCAATAGCCCAGAATT
>JADLDX010000653.1 GCA_020846515.1 Pirellulaceae bacterium | reverse complement strand
CGAGCGGCTGATATCCCCAGTCGTTTAACAGTCAGCCGCAGGCGTACTTGGCTTTACCCGTGATGATGGCCCGCAACTAATGCGGTGATGAAGAAACCGCGGCTAACGCCCAGCGGCTAATTCAAAGTGGCGCCGTCCAATTAGGCCGCGCGTTGATTGGGCAATGTACCTTTCAATTGTTTGCTTGCGGAACTGGCACGAGCTGCGCGTTGCCACAATTCCACAATAGCACCAAACAGACTGACTCGTGCGCACGCATGATAGATCGAATCAGGCGGCAGGCCGGCTCGCAACCGTCGATGGGCTTTACCCAAGTTATGGTAGGGCACGCTCGGGAATAGGTGATGCAGGGCATGGTAACGCACACCGATCGGCCCCCACAATTCGGTGATCCAAGGTCGGTGCGGGTAGTTCAAACTATCCAGCATCTGTTCTTCGAACGTTAGCTCTTGCCCCTCGCTGATCCAACGATGCGCACCCAACGTTCGCACGTTGTTGATCAGGATCAGCGTGACGCTCAGTGCATAAGCATGCAACCAGAACTCGCCCAGCAAGGTGCCTTCGGAAATGGGGCCGCGCGCTACCAAAAACAAACACCAGCCAAAACAAGCGGCTTCTTGCAGCAGCATCTGTCGCCTGGCGGTAGGGCCAAAGTCTCCGCGTAGATAAAAGATGTCGACGACCAGCGTACTGGCATGCAACTCAACCTTCTCGCGCAGAGCAGGCCAGCACCAGGCGATCGGTGTCAGTATCAAAAAGCGAAAGAATGCTAACGGCGGCACGATAAAGGCTGCGAGTATGAACAGCACGATATACATCGGGTGTTTATGGCTCAGTTCAATGTACTCACCATCGTGATCGGTACCGTAGCTTTTGCGACGATGATGATCGACATGCGGATAGTACATAAAGGATGGTACCAGGCAGGGTATGCCGCACAGCAAATTCCAGGCGACTCGAAAGCCTCGGAATGAGTCGGGACGTAGATGCACCAGTTCATGAATGAACATGACCCCGCGCATATAAAGCAATGCTGCTGCACCAAACATCGCGCCGCGGACGCACCAAAACGCTGCGCCATCCAATTTCAACCAATCGTAGGCTCGGATCTCAGCGGCCAATAATATGTGAGCCGTGACCATCGTCAGCAGAAAATCTGTCCAATAGATAGTCGGATTGGGTCGCCCCAAATCCTTGATCAACGCTTTTGCATCTTTCAGCGAAAAACGAGTCACGGGTTGTAACGCGTTCATAGCCAGTCACCGTGGCCTTCCCTAAAGGTGTTTGACTGAGTTGATTACAGAGTTGATTTTGGTGGGCGTTTGAGATTTCAAGGCACGTTGTGCCTAACTGCGTTATTCGGAATTTTCCTGGTTACGATTTTAAAAAAGGCGCGCAGGTACGGATTGTGCGTTCGCTGTATAAACGGACCGGCTGGTTGTTGACTTGCACACCCCGGCACGCGCCGCAAAGTTGTCATGAAGACGCCTTTAGACGAGCCCCCAAGCATGCCGCGCGCCTATCTGAAACTTTTCCGTTATCCCAGAGAAGATCTGGGCGAATTGCCCATGCGTCTCTTGATCATGCGCGTTGAGCAAGCCCGTGCGCCTACGAAACCCGCGCACGAAACCCGTGCGTTTGAAAGGCTCACGAAAAGACAAAATCGATGGGGGCAGGGTTAAAGAAATTCGCGACGGCTTTGTCCCGATGAATGTGACTGGATCACGAATCGAGCGCGAAGAAGTACTTAGAGCATTGCGTCTCGAAGAAAGTCGGTTCCCAGGCAGAGCCTGGGAACCAGTGTGAATCCTCCGTAGCCACTGTCGCCACTGTCGCTTCCGTAGCCACCGTCGCCAGACGGTGGAAGCATAACAGGTGATCTTCCACCGCTTGGCAGCGGTGGCTACGACCACCCGTCTGAAGCCTGAAGCCTGAAAATCACGACCGAATTGGCAGGTCGAAATCGCCTTCCATGTCGCGCCAAACGCAGTGGATATGGTTGGCTGGGTTGCCTGCGGCATCGTTCTGGACGTTAATGAATTCGACCAGGAACGTGGGACCTTGGATACGATAGTAATGGCCGACGCCGGGACGATCGGCTCCGGACCAAGCGAAGGCGATTTTGTCAAAGCCTGCCTTGTCGATCAATTGCCATCGAGATTGGGCCACTTCGGGGCGCATCTTTTCGGTATAAGCACTTAGCAATTTTCGTAGGACTTCCTTTTGCGCAGCGGCCAGGCTCGCGGCCGTAACGCCGGCTGCCGGTGTTTGGGGTGGTTGCGCTTCCGATGGGGCGCGTATTTCTTTAGGTGTTTCGCCCGGTAGCATGGCTGCTTGGCGTTGTTCGTCCTTGAGCGTTGCCAGTAAATCGAAGGCCAGCGTTTCTTCCTCGCGCAGGACTCGCAAGCCCTTTTCAAAGCCCTCGCCGTAGTTGTCCTTCAACTCAGCCGGGTTGGTGGCAAAAAACTGCGGTGTTGAATCAACGATCTTGTCACCTTGCATGACGAAGTTCAGCGACAGGTGATGGCCCTCGATGCTCATCCCCCAATGTTCCGATGCGCCTGGTGTGCCGTAGATCGTGAAGTAATATTTCAGAGGATTGCGGCGCTCATGACTCTGCGCGCCTTCCAGTTTTCGCAGTACATTTTCAAGCGACATGATCTTGGTCGCTTTCTCGAAACCAATCTGGCTGACCGCTACTTTAAGAAGTTGCCGAGCGGCATCTTGTTGCTCGGCGGACATGTCCATCATGGGCAAGCCCTTGCGAGTCGGCAGTGGCACGAACTGCCAGTTGACGCGTTCCTTATCCGAGTAAGGCAACATTGCCTTTTGTTTGCCAGCGGTATCGAGCGACTTGCCAAACGCTTGGGCAGACATGACCAAACTACTGGCCGGTGCATCTTGATTGGCGGTCAACCGCTCCCAGGCGCTGCGACCTATCGATAATAAAGCCAGTCCAACTGCGGCCATTGCAATCCAACTGCGCATGGTCGTTTTCTCCCAAAATGAAGGTGTGTAAATCGGTGGTAGGGCGGAGGTCATCCGTCAGGATAACCGAGGACACACCATCATGCGTTAGATAGGCCAGAGAATCAAGGCACGGCCCGCAGCAGGTTTCAGGCTTGAGGTTTAACGCCCAAGCCTAAAGATTTGAGGTTTTTGTTTAGCGCTGGTTGTTTAGCGTTGGAAGGTGGCTCCGGGCGGGACCAGCACTTGCAGGCCGGTGGGCTGGGCAACCGGCGTTTGGAAACTGACCGGCTGCATGATCGCCTGCGCGCCTAGGGCTGGCACCTGTTGGGCTGCTGGCGAGTACAACGGCAGCGGTGGTTGAGGTGGCATCGGTGGCTGAGGTGATGGCATGCCGGGTTGCCTATCAGTGTTGAAGCTTGACTGGAAATCTGATGGCATACCGGGCTTGATCACCTGCGGAAGTCCGGCTTGCATCGGCATGGCGGGCATAACGATTGGCTGAGCCCCCGAGGCGTCGTCTAATCGTACCGGTTGGCTCGTGCGAACTTCCAACGGCGCGTCACTGGTACTAGTCGCCATCCGCTGCTGCAGTTTGGCCTCGTCCTCGGTCAATCCGTAGTTCAAGATCGCTGGTCCCATCGCGCCGCCGACGGTATCGGATCGGATTGGTCCTGGATCAATCCATAGCCCTTCGCTATCGATCTGCATGGTACCCAAGTCAAGATCCAAGTTCCGACGCAAGGCTTCGTAGTTGACCCACACGCCCACGAACAAGTTCTGGGCATTGACCAAGTCGGACAAGGCGCTGACGGTGTCGCGTGCCGCTGTGGGACCAGAGGCTTGGTTGAGCGTCTCGCGGATTTGTCGTAAGTCTTCGTTGATACTGATTTGCAGAGCAGCACCGCGT
>JADLDX010000652.1 GCA_020846515.1 Pirellulaceae bacterium | reverse complement strand
TAGTAGTACACACCGTATCGCTCCAGCGTCCGGCTCAAGAAATTAAAGTCGGTTTCGCGGTACTGCACGCAATGCTCGACTTGACGTTGACTGAGAATCGTCGCGCCGCCAGCTTCATGCCAGGTCTCGACGTGCCCATAGGATTTGACGCGGCTGATGACTTCGTCAAATACCTCTTTGATCGACTTCTGCTCTTTCTGCGGTAGATAGACAAAACAACGCGCCGAGCGAGTGAGGAACCATAACCAAGGCACCAGTCGCACGCGGTAGAAACGAGATGGCAACGACTTCTCACCCTCAGACATGCTGAAGTCACCCGCCCATAAATGACTGATGTAGCCGTGAATGTACCGCGGCTGTTCTTCGTCGCGATCGATGCGCACCGCCAGCGGCTGACCAATCACGTCTTCAGGCTTGATGTTGTCATTGGGTGAACAAATGGACAGTATGAACTCGAAAGGTCGCGATATCTCTTCGCGTCCCGACAACGAGGTCAATATGGCCTGGTCGCCAAACAAACTTGTCGGCTCCAGTTCTAGCAGTCTCTTCGCCATGGGCGACGCTTTCTAACGGCAGTGGGTAGTTTCAGACCAAGTTGTTATCGCATGCATAAGCAAACGGGTGCGTACATTTCTCTAGAATCTTACAGTTGTACAACTTGTTCCATCGGATTTCGGGATGCAAGCCGATCAGCGCAAGCTGCCCCGGCTCTTACGTTCATTTAAAGCGGAGCAGCGCAAGCTGCCCGGTGGTTCCGTTCCAGTTTTAGCGGTGCAGCGCAAGCTGCCCGGTGGTTCGCCGGGAAAACACCGTCAGAACCGGACGGCTTGCGGCGGTGCCGCTTACAAGCGAACAAGGCAGAACCGGACGGCTTGCGCCGATACCGCTACAACTCAGGCAATGTCATACACAAACGCTTGATCGGGAGTCGCGCTGACATGCACTGATTTGATACTCTGACCGCCAGCCAGTCGTCCCAACAGTTCGGCTGACAGATCCGGCAACAGCGAGCGCGTGAGAATGTGGTCGATATTGCGCGCACCAGTGTCCACCTCTTTGCAACGATCGGCGATCAACTGCACTAACTCTTCCGCATACGTAAAGGTCGCGTTGTAGTTTTCCTTCAGCCGCTTGCCAATCTTGCCGAGCTTTAAACCAATGATCGAGCGAATGACAGGCTCGGATAGCGGATAATAAGGAATGAGCGTCAGACGTCCAAGAAATGCGGGCTTGAAGGTCTTGAGCAGTTCGGGAAAGATCGCTTGCATAAAATCTTCCGGCTCGGGGGTCGTGTCCGGATCCGAGCAGATGCTTTTAATTAAATCGGTACCGGCATTGGTCGTCATCAAGATGACGGTATTCTTGAAGTCGATGTCGCGTCCCTCTCCATCCTTCATCGTGCCTTTGTCAAATACTTGATAGAACACGTCCTGAACGCCTGGGTGAGCTTTCTCCATCTCGTCTAGCAAAATCACGCTGTAGGGTTTGCGCCGCACGGCCTCGGTTAAGACACCACCTTCACCATAGCCGACGTAGCCCGGAGGCGAGCCCATCAAGAGGGAGACCTTATGCTCCTCCTTGAACTCCGACATGTTGATGACCGTCATGTTTTGCTCGCCGCCATACAGCAGTTGAGCCAATGAAATGGCCGTTTCGGTTTTACCAACGCCGCTGGTACCGGCCAGCATAAAAACGCCGATAGGCGCGCGGGGATCGTTCAACTGCGCACGCGAGGTGCGTATCGATTTGGCAATACGTTGCAGGGCATGCGTCTGGCCTACGATCTGGCGTTCCATCAACTCGTGCAGATTCAACACCGTGTTGATTTCATCGGAAACCATGCGTCCCACCGGAATGCCTGTCCAGGAGGCGACGGTCTCCGCGATGGCTTGCCGGTCCACGCACGGATGCACCAAGGGACTCTCACCTTGCAGCTTGGCTAACTCGGCTTTTTGGGCGTTTAACTCGGTCTTCCAAGCCTCAATCTGTTCTGGTGTGGGTGGTGCTGGGGCTTTTTCACTAACCCCATCCGTGGCTTTATCGACCGGTGCGGCGCCAGGCACTGCGCTGGCGGAATTCGTTTTGCCCTGCAATTGATTGGTCAGCGTTTGGATTTGACCGACCAACACCTTCTCGCTCGCCCAACGACTATTAAGCGTGACGAGGTCGGCTTCCACGCGGGCAATATCGCTTTCCAAACTCTTTAGTCGCTCGCCATGATCAGCGCCGGTTTGCGTCTCACGAAATAGAATATCGCGAGTCAGTTTCAGTTGCGTTAATTGTCGGGAGGCATCTTCCAGGGCAGGGGGTGTCGCCGATTGGCTCAGGTTGATTCGCGCACAGGCTGTATCGATCAAACTGATCGCTTTGTCCGGCAATTGGCGGCCGCTAATGTAGCGACTAGATAGTTTGACCGCATCGATAACCGCCTCATCCAGAATGCGAACACGATGATGCTCTTGCAGCACACCGGTCAACCCTCGGACCATATCGATCGCCACAGCTTCGCTGGGCTCTTCGACCTTAACGACTTGAAAACGGCGTGCCAATGCAGCATCGCGTTCAAAGTACTTTTTGTACTCAGCCCAAGTTGTCGCAGCTAGCGTACGAAGTTCGCCACGGGCCAGCGCGGGCTTGAGCAGGTTGGCCGCATCGTTCTGGCCAGCCGAACCGCC
Source organism: Pirellulaceae bacterium (assembly GCA_020846515.1). GTDB lineage: Bacteria > Planctomycetota > Planctomycetia > Pirellulales > Pirellulaceae > Aureliella. The sequence continues at coordinate 756 of JADLDX010000652.1, read as the reverse complement.
CGCGCCGATGAGCGTATGTGCTTCATCGATGAAGAGAATGATCGGCTTGGGCGACGCTTTGACTTCGTCGATCACCGACTTGAGTCGGTTTTCGAATTCGCCCTTGACGCCAGCCCCCGCTTGCAAGAGCCCCAGGTCCAGCGTTCGCAAGGCCACGTCGCGCAGCGCATCGGGCACGTCGCCGGCAGCGATGCGCAGTGCAAAGCCTTCAGCAACAGCTGTCTTACCAACACCCGCTTCACCGGTCAGAATCGGGTTGTTCTGCCGCCGGCGCGTCAAGATATCGATGACCTGTCGAATCTCATTCTCGCGTCCCAGCACGGCATCAATCTTGCCCGCTCGTGCTCGCTCCGTTAAATCGATGGTGAATTGGTCCAGCGAGGGCGTGTTGAGTTGTCGCGCTGAGCCAGGGGCGGACTTCTTTTCGCCAGTAGGCGCGGCGGCCAAACCGATGGCTTCGCGATCTTCACCAGTGTCCATACAGATTTCGGGCAGACTCTTCTGCAGCGTCAGCACATTGATCTTGTCAAACTGACTGCACATCTTTTGCAGATTCCAGCTCATCGCCTCGTTGGCTAACATGGCCGTCAGGATATGGCCCGAGCGAATTTGAGCGGCGGAGTATTCGATGGTGGCGAGCGTCCAGGCTTCGCGCGAGGCGTTGACGATGTCGGGGCTCAGCCCAAACTCGTTCGCATTACCCGTCTTCAGTTTATCCAGCGCTCGCGTCAGATCAGCCAATAATGTTGGCACATC
>JADLDX010000651.1 GCA_020846515.1 Pirellulaceae bacterium | reverse complement strand
GTCTTGGGCGTCTGGTCCCGCCTGCAAATGTTGGGCATCTTTTTCTGGTTGGTTTCGTTTCAGCATCGCAATCCATTGATCTCCGATGGTGAAGACACGCTGTTTCGATGGTTCGCCTTTTTGATGATCTTCTTGCCACTGGATTGTGGCTGGTCACTTTGGCGCAGATATCGCCAGAGGGTAGGTGTGCCCATTCGTGAATACACGTCAGCGGACGCTTGGGCCCTTCGCTTGATGCAAGTGCAGATGTCTGTCATCTACGCTTCGGCGGCGTACAACAAATTGCTGGGCGAAACCTGGCGCGACGGTACAGCCCTCTATTTTGTCTCGTACATGAACGACCATTTCGGTCGCTTGCCACTGAGCACCATGCTCTTTGATTCACTCTGGCTGGTTCGAGCTCAAACCTGGTCGGTGCTGGCCATCGAAGGGTTGCTGCCGGTGGCGCTTTGGATTCCGCGCCTGAGGCCTTGGGCCATTGCCGTCGGGATCACGTTACACCTAGGCATCGAACTGACGATGCATCTGTTCCTATTTGAATGGATCATGATCCTAGGCCTGGCATCGTTTATCCAACCTCATCGTGCAAAAGTTGGATCAACACTGAACCAGGGATTGCACTGATATATTCTTCATCAGTGCCATCCGTGAAATCCGTGGTCCAAAACAAAAATCCGACGTGGCATCGCGCTTAGCGCACGATTTCGGCAGGCGGCTGAGTGGCCTCTTCCATGACGATGGCTTTGGCAGCCGTTTTGGCTGCGTGAGGTGACGCGGCATCCGAGACGGCGACCGACAACCAACCATCGCGAACTTCGACCTGCGAAACAGCCAGGCCGGCAGCGCGTGGATCCTCTAGCCATTGACTGTGAATCAAACTCAGGCTCGAACGCGCAGCGAACACAGTGCCAAATATGCCTCGCAGCGGCACCTTCTCACCAAAGCCCAATCGCGGTCCATCCACGCTGACCACACCATCACGAACCAATGACGCTTCTAACCCATTGGCTACTGGCACATAGTTCGCCCGAATGATAAACCGCTGGAACGACATTTTGCGTTCAGGATGATTCAGTTCAGCAATGCGAAGCGTCAGCTCGAGCATACCGTTACGCAGTTCCACCGTTATCGGTCGAGTCTGGGCAAAACGCACGCTTACATCGCGTGGCGCGTCCTCTGGCAATACCCAAGGTGATTGATCAAAGGCATCAGCCAATTTTTCACACAATTCAGGTAATGTCCAAGTCTTATCGCTCAGTCCCAGTTGACCCAACGCGTTGTTGATGGCCGACTGATGGATCTGCATACTGACCAGCGCATCGCCGGGCGCGCGGGGTCGCGCGGTGTGCGCTGCCATCTGCCCTTCGCTGGCCACTCGATAGCGAATGGTCAGTCTCTCCGGCGTAGTATTCATGGCCACTACAATTGGGTTTAGCCCCAGTCGCTCCAGTGGTCCGATGAACGTATGCTTTAGTTGAGTCTCCGCATTGGCCAGTTTCTGGTTCAATTGCTTGTCAAGTTCAGCATCGGTCTCTTCAGCAATCAAACGGCGCGTGATGCGCTGAGCCAAACCGCGCTGTTGCTCAAACTGCTGCCGAACCATGGCTCGGAAGAAGTCGCCTACGACGGGCAAGCGATCTAGGTCCGTACTCATCCCGTTCAAGTACTGGCTAGCATCGACATCCGTGGGATCGGCTGAAACTTTAATACCGTTTGGGTCCATGCGCAAAGTGCGCGAGCTATTGATCTTGGCGACGGAGGTTTGATGAAAGACCGCTGGACCTTTGCTGCTCTGAGTGGCACTCTCCATATCGCCGGAAACGCCCAGCTCCAAGTGCCAGGCTGTTGGGTCGGGAATCAACTGAACTTTCAGATTCGTACGTACTTGACTGTTACCTTGCGTGTCAGCACCGAGAATACGCTGGCGAACAGGTCGGGCCTGGAAGGTCTCATTAGGCATCATGCGTTCAAGTAACTTGCCTGATACGGCTAAACGTATATTCGCATTTCGATAATGGTCATTGATCGCCTCGGCCACCGCGCGTTGTTGAGGTTGTGGGGAAACACGCAATGTTTGGACCGTATGAGCGAGCGAAACTCGACAACGATTAATGGGATCATCCTCGAGTTGTTCCAGATCGCTGAGCAATTGGCGATAGTCAACCGGCTGCATGGCCCAGGGTGCCAAATGGGCGCTCAACGCGTCAAAGGTCGGGCTGGTCAAGAACTGGCGTTGAGCTGCCGTGAGCCGTTCCCAGTTCAGTCTTGTTAGCAGCACAGTCGCCAGTTCGTTTCCGCGTTGCCAGTTTCCATCAGAACTGGCGCTCCAGGCGATCAGTTCATCCAGCTGCAAAAAGCTGCGCCAGCCCGCGCCATCTGGTTTGTCCTGCAACTGGCGATCGATCTGAATTGCCAGTTCATTCAAACGTTCACGAGCAACTTGGTCTGCGGTGAACCCACCAGTGGATGACAAGCCACCACTTTGCACGCACGCTGCTATCGCCTGCCAAACTCGCACACGACGTTCCACGGCGTAGGCCACCGATCCCAGCTGCGAAGCGTGAACATTGTCTTCCAGGTTGGCTGACAAAACATGCGCTTGACCGGTCAGGGCCAGCAACTCAACCAGTTCCTCCTGGGAGCCTGGATGCTGCAAGCCCTGAGTAAATACGATGCGACGCAAACGAGCCTCAACGTCGCTGCTCCACTCTTCAATGGCCTTCATCGGGCTGACCGGCGCAAAGGAGATTGTATGCAGCTTGGATGATTCGCTACGCAGCTTGGCCAAATCGCGAAGCAAAGCAATTGGTTCCGGTACGATTCCACTCAAAACGCTGGAAGGCGTAAGACTATGCAGGCGACTGGCATCCAAGCTGGGTTCGATCGTTGTCGTAGTGACTGGGCGTTGCAAGGAAACTTCGCGGATGGGTGCATCAAAGGCGCGGTCGATGGCGGAGATCAGTTTGTCATTCTGCTTCGCATCAGACAGCGTTAATGCCACCATGTCGGGAATCGCCGTTGGAGCATGCAAAACGACCGACGCGACGGGCTCCGGTGGAGCGCTCAACAGGTCGGCGGTGTCGCGGGACGACGGCCGCCGCGCTCGGTCGCTGGCCGCTCCGGCCGGTTCGATCGGCGCGGGTTTGCTCAGCTGGGCTAAGGCCAAATTGGGATCGCTGCCCACCCAAATGCCATTGCGTTGAGCCGCCTGGTCATTGGTTTGGGATTTTGCGGTTTGGTTGGTCAAACGAAAATCGCGTTCGACAGCCAGTACAAAGTATGTTACGACGCCGGCCACCGTAAAGGTAACAATCCATCCGCGGTAGCTTCTCTCGGCTTGCATGCCAGTTTCCCCAATTTAACTCAGCGTACTCGCACATACAGACATCACGCCTGATTACTATCGGCACTCCCTGCTGGATGTCCCAATGAGCATGGGGCGATTGCGGGAATCTCGCCATGCTGTCATTCCGCGCAGTAAAGCGTGGCAAACTGTGCGGGGTAGATGGGTTATGTATAATGAAAGACTACCCGCCTCAGACTCCAACACTTACCCATCGTTTCATCATGAAGATCTCGCGCTCATTTCGGGTTCCACTGACTTTTACTGGACTTTTGCTGTGCATGGGACTGCTAAGCCAAGTGGGCTTGGCCCCGTCCGCCAATGCCCAGGAGGTCAGTTTCCAACGTGATATCCAACCTTTACTCGCGGAAAAATGTTGGCACTGTCACGGGGCGGACGAGGCGACTCGACAAGGTGGCTTGCGGCTTGACGACGCAGCCGCGGCTCAGAAAGGTGGCGACTCAGGTGCGGCCATCGTGCCGGGTAAGGTCGATGCGAGCCTGTTAATAATGCGTATTGGAAGCCACGATGCAGATGTCGTGATGCCACCTCCCAAGGAAGGCAAGCCTCTGAGTGAGGCAGAGAAGAAGCTGTTTTCGCAATGGATCGAGCAAGGCGCTGCATTCACCAACCACTGGGCATTCGAAGCTCCACGCAAACGCCCACTTCCTGACGTGGGGACACAACAACCCGTTGATGCTTGGATTCGTAGCCGATTAGCTCAGCAGCATCTGACACCTTCGCCTCAAGCTCAACTGCATACTCTTTGCCGCCGCTTGTATCTGGACGTGATCGGCTTGCCACCTTCGCCCGCGCAGGTTGAAGCGTACAAGCGAGATGGGCACGCCGCCACCGTGGATGCCTTGCTCAATAGTCCGCGCTTT
>JADLDX010000650.1 GCA_020846515.1 Pirellulaceae bacterium | reverse complement strand
TGCAAATGATACTGACGCTGAGCGAGTTCATGTACCGAAAAAGCCTGGTCTTTTTCGGTTCTAGCTAATACGCCAACCGCCTCCTCCAGCAATCGTCGGTCAAGCGTGGTTTCTTGGCGCAAGCGATCAACCACGCTTGTCAGCTGCATAGCGGCGGCTGACGAACTGCCGCTTCGAGCTAACGCTCGCCCTTTAATACAGGCCAGCTCTAAATCATCGGCCCAAATAGCACAGCCTTCCTCCGCGACCTCCAGGGCTTGCAATGGCGCACCGGAACTCAACAACTCGTCCGCCAGGTAGCGATACTCGGGCAGGGTACCCAAACGCTGAACGTCACCTGCAGCTGCTTTCCAACGATGTTTCAGTTCAGCTAAGTTCCACATGTCTGCGATTTTCACGTTTGCTCATTGAGATGACACGCCCAAACTACCAGCCTCTACAACTGTCCATGCCTACTCGGCTTGAAGTGTTGTATACGTGATCGTACCATGCGTTCGGCAGGCTAAGTGCTGCCGACACCGACTAGAAGGCGGGTTTGAGAAACCGAAAGCGTTTTTAAGTTGAAGGGGGTGGCCTTAAAACCGCCCCTTCGGCTTTTACAGAAAGAGACTGTTGGCGATGCGAATCAGCCGCAGATGTACTTCAATGGGACAAAGATAGTAAGATGGGCGCGTCACTCTTGCCCGTCAACTCAATTTGAACTCGGGTAAGAGTAGAGTGCCCAAGCTACGCACTATGCCTTCAATGGCAGCGAGTACGCCTCCGGCTGACTGTCAATTGAGATGTCCGCGATGAACAGCCTTGTTGAACGGTATTGTACATACCCCCCATCGGACATCTCGGCCTACTTACAACTCACTTGTCGATGGAACCAGTCAATGACCATTCATCCAACCAGCCAGTCCCAATTGAGCCGCCGGCTGTTCGTCGGCGCTGCTATGGCCGCTACGTGCACCGTGTTACGGGCACAAGACAAATCGACCTTGCCACCGGTGCGGCAGATCACCCGCGGACCTGGGTTTCATTGGTTTGGATATTACGACAAGTTACAATTCGCCCCCGACAATCGATTTGTGCTCAGCAACAAAGTTAACTTTGAACATCGTTCGCCCACTCCGGATGATGTCATCGAAGTGGGCATGGTCGACTTGCACGAACAAGATCGCTGGATACCGCTGGGTACCACGCGGGCTTGGAATTGGCAACAAGGCTGTATGCTGCAATGGATTCCGGGATCGGAATCGAAAATCATCTGGAACGATCGACAGCAAGATCGCTTCGTCAGTCATATCATGGATGTTAAGACTGGCGACAAGCAGACCATACCGAGTCCTATCTATGCGCTCAGTCCCAATGGCCAAGAGGCCGTGTCCTGCGACTTTGCGCGCGTGGCCGATTGTCGGCCCGGTTACGGCTACGCCGGCATACGTGATAGATACTTTGATGACATGGCACCGGCAGAAACCGGTGTGACCCACGTCGATTTAAGGACCGGCGCCGAGAAGCTGATCGTCACTCATCAGCAACTGGCGCGCACAGGTAACGTGCCTTCCAATCAAATTGGTTCCAAGCATCATGCGTACCATTTGCTGTGTAGTCCCGATGGCCAACGATTCATCATGTTGCATCGCTGGACGCTGGCCAATGGCGGCCGGTTGACGCGTTTGATCACGACGGCCATGGATGGCAGCGACATGCGCATCGTTATTCCCAATGGCTACGCATCGCACTTCATCTGGCGCGATGCCACGCATATTCTTTCGCAATCCAAAGAATGGTTGGGTAATGACCAGTGGAGCAATTTTCTGTTCGAGGATCGTGACGCGGGGATCATCGAAGAAATTGGCAAAGGCGTACTCGATAGCAGTGGACACTTGACCTACCTGCGCGGTAATCAATGGCTACTGAACGACACCTATCCCATTGGTGCTCAACGCTTTCAGACGCCACATCTCTATCACCTGAGCACCAACCGCCGAATCGACTTGGGTAACTTTGAATCACCGGTAGCTTATAAAGGTGAGTGGCGCGTCGACACCCATCCACGCCTCAGCCGGGACGAGCGATTGGTCTGCATCGACTCACCACACGGCAGGCAGGGCCGTGACGGCCGCCAGCTGTACTTGATCGACATCAGCCAGATTCAGTAAACCGAAATGCCTGTCTTGCTGACCTAACAACCGAGGACATTCGACCATCCCTATGAACGCAAACCGAGTCTTGGTCACCGACTTCGATGGCACGATGACCAATCGTGATTTCTATTCGCTGGTTGTCGAGCAACTTTTACCTCCAGATATGCCGGACCATTGGGTCGATTATCGGTCCGGAAAAATCACTCACTTCGAAGCTCTCCAAAAGTACTTTGCAGCCATAAGAGCGGACGAGTCGTCGGTGCTCAATCTGCTCAGCCAAATGGTTCTCGACCCGCATCTGAAAACGTCCGTGGCCAGCTTGCAGAATTCGGGTTGGCAGATCGTCGTCGCCTCAGCCGGTTGTCAATGGTATATCGATAAACTATTGGCAGAGGCCGGCGTCTCGTTGGAAGTCCATGCCAACCCCGGGCGATTCGAACCTGGTCGAGGCTTACTGATGGAATTGCCAACCGCCTCACCTTTCTTCAGCCCCGTCCACGGGATTCACAAGGCAGGTATCGTCGAGCACTACTTGAAGACGGGCGCGACAGTGGCCTTTGCGGGCGATGGATTTCCCGATATCGACGCGGCCAAGTTGGTCACAGCCGACTTAAGATTCGCTCGCCGCGATTTGGCGGACGTGCTGAAGCGTGAGGGACAAGCATTCCAGACCTATCGTGTGTGGTCGCAAATCGCAGATCAACTTATCGAGCTGTCCAGTTTATGAACCTCACCAATACGCGTGTTACGATTCCAACCCTCGTTCGGGTCAAAGCTAGTGCTCTGGCGCGGTGTGGAATCTATCTTAGTCGATTCGATCATCGTCGCGTCGCCATTTTTCAAAGCGATGGCTTGCCGGAATCGATTGTCGATACTTTGCGAGCATCATTGACCGAGTCAAAGATTGATATCGTCCTGTGGAATGCGGTAAACAGCAACAGTTTCGAACAGGCTATCGAGACCTTTCGGCATCTGCACGGGCAACCGACAGCCATCCTCGGAGTTGGTGGCGGAAAGGCGCTGGATGTAGCCAAGTATGTAGCCTTTCTCAGTAAGCTGCCTTATTTTTCGATCCCAACTTCGTTGT
>JADLDX010000649.1 GCA_020846515.1 Pirellulaceae bacterium | reverse complement strand
TGGCTGCATTCAATGGACAGGCCTTTGCTCAAAACCAAGCCAGGTATGAACAGATTCCACCACCTGCGGCCGCTGCCATAACCGAGGCAGGCAAGAACATCAACGCGGCACTGCGCGAGACCGGGGCCATATCTACCACGGGCAAAGATGCGATCCGGGTCTTCATTCATTCGAAAATGTCTCGATTGACCGAAGTCAACATGAAAGAACCGCCCGATCGTCATCGCGCGGCTATTGAAACACAGATCAGGCAGATCTCATCGGACGACGGTTCCAAGTTTGCTGCGCAAACCGTGGTTGAGTTTGCCACCAAGGTGATCAGTGGCAATTATCTTCCCGCGTCAAAAATCAATGCGATGCTGCTGTTAGTGGAATTGGATGAGGGTGGTCGCAGCGGTAAGGCACCTGCTCAAGCGGCATTTGCTCCACTTGTAACCTATGCCAAGAATTCACAAGTACCCTGCCACCTGCGCGGCTTGGCGCTCGATGGCATCAATCGTTACGTGAGAGTCCGTGGCGGTACCATTCCGGACACGGTTCGCGAACCGCTGGGGGCGATTATGGTCAGCATCATCGGCAGCCAACCGGTTGTTGTGCAAGAAGAGCCTGCACATTGGTGGATGGTTCGTCGGTCCTACGAAGTCCTGGGCAGTTTGCATGGTGCCAGCGCACAAGCCAAGGACAAGAAATTCCCACCGAGTCTGGTCGCGGCATTTTATAAGTCGCTTGATCAGTTCCTCGAACCGTCCACCATTCCGAGCGTGCGTATCAACGCAGGTCTTTACTTGACGCGATTCGATTTTACCAATCAAGCCTTAGATAAAGCCGTCAAGCTGAAGATGTACCTGGCCATCTCCCAGTTGCTCGATCAAGAAGTGGTTGGCTGGTACGAGTTTGAAAATGAAAAGACGAAGATGGCCTCCGGTGCTTCGGGTATGGGCGGCATGGGTGGCATGGGCATGAGCATGGGCGGCATGCCCGGTGGAATGGACTCTGGCGCTTCGGACTTTGGCGCTATGGGCGGCATGCCCGGTGGAATGCCCGGAGGCGATGGTGGTGCCGACATGATGGGTGCTCCTGGCATGGGCATGGGGGGTACGCAGAACACCGGACCTAAACCTATCGAAACACAGACTTGGGAACTGCGTTTAGCGCGTCGCAAGTTGAATACCTATTGTCAACTGGCGCACGTTCTTTTGAAGGGCAACGCCGCGTTAGGTGAAAAGGACTTTAGCGCTTCGGGCAAAGGACTGATGGAAGTTGAATTGCCAGAAGAAGCCCGCAGACCTGGCAAGTTCTTGATTGAAGCCTTGGAGAAAGTTCAAGAAGACATCAACGAAAAAACACTGACCAACGTTGGCGGCATGATGACACGACTGATGCCTTCTTTGACTGCCCTGCGTGATGCAGCGGAGATGGCTCCTGGTTTAACCGAGGGCGATAAAGTCCTGGTGCCGACTTTTGATGAACATTCCCCTCGCAAGAAGTCGTTCAAAAAGGCTGATGCGGACGGTGCACTGGATTCCCCAACGGGCGCTGCTCCACCGCCGGCCGCTGATGCCGCTGCAGGTGCTGCTCCAGCGACGCCTGGCGACGCAGCCAATCCAGCCGCAGCACCTGGGGCACCAGCTGCGCCCGGAGTGGCACCAGCTATGCCGGCCGCACCAGCTGCTGCTACTCCAGCTGCACCGGCAGCCGCAGTACCAGCGGCCGCCGCAGCAGCGGCTTCCAACTAGAGTTCCATGGGGGTTCTCGCTGCCGTAGAATAATATCCTACGGCACCCCTAACGCTCTTCTAATTAACTGCGCCTTGTACAGGAGCTCGCGAGATGGCTATTGCAACCGAGACGATTCGCAAACCCAAGATCCGTCACACCCAATGCTTTATCGATGGCAAATGGCAAGACGCTGCCAGCGGTAAAACATTCGCCACAATCGATCCTGCGACTGAAGAAACAATTGCCGACGTCGCCGAAGGTGATGCGGCCGATGTGGATCGAGCAGCCAAAGCCGCGCGGCGGGCATTCGACAGCGGACCATGGAGTCGAATGGATGCGCGCGATCGAGGTCGAGCTATCTATCGACTAGCCGATCTGATTGAGGAAGAGATCGATGAGCTGGCGGCTCTAGAGAGTCTGGACAACGGCAAGCCGGTCAAGGATGCGCGAGCGGCTGACCTACCGCTGGTGATTGATTGCTTGCGATATTACGCCGGTTTTGCCGACAAGATACATGGCAGCACCATTCCCATTCGAGGCAACTACTTTTCGTATACCCGGCGCGAACCGGTAGGTGTGGCCGGACAAATCATACCTTGGAATTTTCCGATGTTGATGGCGGCCTGGAAATGGGGCCCTGCCTTGGCCGCTGGCTGCACGATCGTGATGAAACCTGCGGAGCAGACGCCGCTAACTTGCCTGCGTATGGCCCAGCTAGCCCAAGAGGCTGGCATTCCTGACGGGGTGATTAACGTCGTGCCTGGCTATGGTCCAACAGCAGGCGCGGCCGTAGTGAAACATCCGCTGATCGATAAAGTGGCTTTCACTGGCGAACATCGCACAGCTCAAATCATCATGCGCGATGCGGCCGATTCTCTGAAGCGGCTGACATTTGAATTGGGCGGCAAGAGTCCCAATGTGATCTTGGCCGACGCCGACTTGGAAAAGGCTGCTGCAGGCACTGCCTTCGGCCTGTTCTTCAATCAAGGACAATGCTGTTGTGCCGGCAGCCGTGTCTACGTGGAGGACAAGATCCATGACGAATTCGTCGCACGCCTGACAGAGTTGGCCGCTGGTCGGCGATTGGGTAACCCGCTTTCCCTTGATACCGATCAGGGGCCGCAGGTCGATCAGGCCCAGTTCGATAAGATCTTGTCCTACATCGAAAAGGGCCATCAGGAGGGCGCACAGTGCCGTACAGGCGGCGGTCGCAGCGGCGAGCGAGGCTACTTCGTTCAACCAACAATCTTCAGCGGCGTCACCGACAACATGGCCATCGCGCGCGACGAGATCTTTGGCCCGGTGATGAGCGTCTTAAAGTTCAGCGATTGGGAGGAACTCATCACGCGAGCCAACGATACATTTTATGGCCTGGCCGCGGCGGTTTGGACGCGAGACATCAGCAAGGCGCACGATTTCGCACGTCGCGTCCGCGCTGGAACCATTTGGGTCAACTGCTACGATGTGTTTGACGCAGCCGCTCCATTCGGCGGATTCAAGATGTCAGGCCAAGGTCGCGAGTTGGGCGAAGAGGGTCTAAAGGCCTACACTGAATCTAAGACCGTGACGATCGCCCTCTAATCAATGGGTGAAACTGAGTGATTTTAGGTGGCCACCGCTACCAAGCGGTGGATTTCGCTAGATGAGACCACCGTCTGGCGACGGTGGCTACGGCTCTGCATCCACTTAGAGCTTAGGGATCGGTCGCTTGGGTGGTGGAGCTTTGAGCATACGAGCCTGCTCATCCTGTGCGGCCGTCGGTGGCGGAGGCGGATTGTTATTGGGCCGTGCCTGCGGGCGAGGTGGCGCCAGATCGGTGAACTCCTCGACCCACTTCCAACCTATGGGATTTTTAAGTTCGCGATTGGCTAAGATGGCCCAAGGCGTGCCGGCGTGCTGCTGCGACACTTGCGTTAGGATGTCGCGTGCGGTTTGGGACTCTTTCTCCAACTTGCTGCCAACGCTGACTTCATCGGCGGGTTGAAGGACCCAAGTATTGTTCTTTGGATCTTGGAACGACATGCCACGCTTGGCCTTCGCCAACATTGAATTGTAGGTTTCCGCTCTGACTTTGTGAGCCAGTACGGTGCCTACAGCCAGATCATAACCAGCCAACCAACGCGGTGATGTTTCCCGGTCGCGTACGGCCTGACCTTGTAGCAGTACCTGCCCCAGATTTGAGAGCTGTGGATCCAATCGGGCGGCTGCTTGCTGCGCCAGGGTTAATTCATTGACAAGCGAGGGTTCATCGCGGCGAACAAAACGCAAGCGTGGTGCTTGTAACGTTTCCACGGCCGCCAGACGCGAAGCTTGAATCAAAATCTGACGCAGCGGGCTTTCTTTCGCTTGCTTGACATAGTCTTCTTGAGAAACATAGTCCGGACGATACTTGGCCATAATCTCCGGATCAAAGAAATAGCTCAGCTCGCTCGCAAACGGGTCTATTTCATTGCGAGAGACCCGCGAATTGAACTTGCGGTTGGGGTGAACGGTAAAGTAAATGCCACCCGTTTCGTAGGCCAGACGCGATAGTGCGTATGGACCGAACCCTGAATCCATCACTGGTTCTTCGTAGAAGTTATCGCGATAGCCCAGCTTCACGCGTTCAGGCATCAAAGACTCTGGCCCTTGATCAACCTGGGCCCATTGTGGTGTTTGGTCAAACTTCGGGTCAGGGTCCACATACTTGATGTAGGTGAACTCACGGCCGAACGGAGCCGGCACGCCTATCACGTAAACAGGTATCGCGAACTTGCGACACTCTTTGATCGTGGCTTCTAAACCGTCGACATCGTCACCTCGTTCGTCGGTGACCGCAATAAAAATCACATTGCGTTCAGGACCATGTGTCGGGCGACTGCTTCGATAGGACTTGTACTTTTCAACAGCCAAGTAAAACGCCGAAAAGATCTTCTCATTGCCAGTCTGATCCATCTGTACCGAGTCAATCACATTGCGTATCTCGTCCATGTCGGCTGTCGGTTTATCGGTCAATTGAGTAACTCGATCACCGAATGCAAAGATGCTGGTCAGCAGCGGTTCGTCGGCCAGCTTACTTTTCTCTTTTTCGGCTTTTGCCTCGCGAATGATACCTAACTCTTTGTAGATGCGTTCGAAGCGATCGCGAATCTCTTCGCGCCGACGCTGAAGACTACCGGACTGATCAAAGAACCAAACCACTAAGGTCGGGCGCTCTTCCATCGCTTGCAAAATTTCATAGGTGATGCGATCGATAGCCCCGTCGGTACCCGTGGTACCAACTCCGGTCATGCCTTTAACCGCTGTGTCCGATCGCACCAATCCAATGGCTTGCTGGATGCGGTTTTCGATATCGAACTTAGGCGTTACCGTAGCCACCTGGGGCGTGATTGATTCCACGTCGGGCACGTCAGCCACAATAGCCGCCGTGCTAAGCGCCATGCCGGCGGTGTCACCGAGACTGTTGGCACCCATTTTCTCAGCCGGTTCCT